>CAZKGF010000226.1:0-1335 GCA_964552115.1 uncultured Halobacteriales archaeon | reverse complement strand
TCCGGACGTCCTCGCGAACCCGATCAAGCATGCCATCCCCCAGTGCCTGACTGTTGGCCCCCGCAATCGCTGGCGGATCAGCTAGCCGTTCGTCTCTGCCGGGGGCCCTCTCGGGTGTTGGTTGTTCCCCCGGCTTCGACCGATCACTATCGGGAGGCTGGGATGGGGGAGACTGAGGGGCCCCAGCCACTGCGTGTTCGTGCCTGTCAGTGATACCCCCATTTCGGTTTCCGGTGCGGGCAGCCTCACCCCGCCCACATGCCGGACAGGTATCGTTTCTCTCGGGCGTGTGTGACGAAGGATGGGCACGAGAGTCTCCGGCTATTGGCTCGGCAGCTTCGAGTGCGTCAAGGCGATCGGACAGGTCGGTAACGTCACCGACGGCAGACTCTGCTTTGGCTTCGACATCCTCGTTGACCGACTGGATGCTCCCGACGTACCCCCGGAGAGCCTGGATACCGGCGTCCAACTCCGCAACCTGATCCCGAAGTTCGGTCGTACTCTCCTCGAGGGTCTCGACCCGATCTACGACTGCGGCGGCTTCAGTCACCCCGGATAGATCCGTGTCTCCTTCGGTAACCGCCCGCTCGACTGCAGCCAACCGTTCGCGGAATTCCTCGTCCATGCGCCGGCCTGGCTTCCCGTTCGGCTTTCAACCTTCGGTGGACGGCCCAACGTTCATTAACTGGTGTACCAACGACTTGAGTATGAAAGTCGTCCTGATTGGTATCGGACAGGCTGGGGGAAAACTACCGCAGGCCCTGGCCGAGTTCGATTACGATATGGGCTTTGGTGCCGTCCAGGGTGCAGTCGCGGTCAATACTGCCCAGTCCGATCTGAAGGCCCTCGACATCGAGTCTCTCCTCATCGGCCGGGATCGTGTCAAGGGCCATGGTGTCGGTGGAGACAACGAATTGGGGGCTGAGATCATGCAAGAAGAGGCGACCGAGGTGATGGACGAACTCGACACGCAACTGTCGACCGAGACCGAAGCAATCTGTATCGTGGCGGGACTTGGCGGAGGCACCGGAAGTGGCGGCTCACCCGCGCTTGCTCGGGAACTACGCAAAATTTACGATATCCCAGTCTACGTGTTCGGGATTCTACCAGGTCGGGAAGAGGGAGCGATCTACCAGGCAAATGCCGGCCGGTCACTCAAAACGGTGATTCGGGAATCAGACGCGGCCCTTCTTATCGACAATGACGCCTGGCACGAATCGGGTGAGAGCCTGGAGGAAGGGTTCGAGGCGATCAACCGAGAAATCGCCCAACGGGTCGGGTTGATGCTAGCTTCGGGCGAGTCGGTGGAAGGCGTGGGAGAAAGCGTGGTCGACT
>CAZKGF010000225.1:0-3980 GCA_964552115.1 uncultured Halobacteriales archaeon | reverse complement strand
CGCAGCCCCCTCCACGCCCCCCCGCAGGTACCCTCCCGCACGCGCCAGTACCGTTTCAGTACTCACAGCCGGGTGCTGTGCCCTCAGCGATTCGACGACGCTCTCGAATCCCAGCGTCTTCGAAGACGCCCCCCAGCGACGGAGTCTGCATTTTACTGATTCCGGTGACGAAATTGGTTCGTTCGGGATCGATGCATTCGTTGGACAGGACGTGATCGAACTCCAAACCGAACTCTGGCACCGTCCGGGAACTCGCGTGACCGACATCCGTCTGCACCTGTGGATGCCGCCCAGAGACGTTCCAGTCCAGGTCGCCCTGATCGGACCTGTCGAGGGTGACTCCTCTCCCCCGCCGTCGGTATCGCTGTATTCTCCCCGAGGGGAGCAAGGGACTGTAATTACCGTCGACGATCTGGACGACCTCAGTGATGAAACGATCAGCGTCCTGGACTTTTTGGTCAAACCCCGAGCCGAGTCAGACCCGGAGATCGTGGCTGATGTCACGATCGATCTCTCCAGTACCGAGTGGCTGGGTCAGGGGTACACGCTCGACGGTCGGCTCAGTGTTCCCCTCTCCGAAAGCCCATCGTCGTGACCAGCCGCGGGAGAAACTGGTGTGGATTGTCGGCGTGAATTCCCCTACCAACCGTCGCCAATGCGCATACACGCCCGAATCTCCAACTCACTCCGCCATTGAATGCTGGCGAGACCAAAGCAGTCCGGCCTCACGTCCACAGGCCGAGCCGCTTATTACCACCAAGTGAAACAACTCGGTTATGGAACGCCGGACGTTTCTTAAGACCGTGAGTGCCGGGACGATCATCGGCCTCGCTGGGTGCACAGCAGAGCAAACTGACGACGAGACGCCCACGACGACCGAAGACCCAGCGACTGACCGGACGGACACCACGACAGAAACGGAAACCGATGCATCGACGGAAACGGCCACCGAGTCCCCGACAACAACGACGCAGTCCGACCAGACACTGACCGTCGCGACGTATAGTTCGTTTACCGGTGAGGGGACGGCGGGCACCTACCTCAAATCTGCCTTCGAGCAAGAACGATCTAATGTAACCGTCGAATTCACGATCCCGGAAAACGGTGTCAACCACTACATCCAACGCAAACAGCAGGGGGTCGGGATCGATGCAGACCTCTATGTTGGCCTCAATACGGGGGAACTGGTTCGTGCAGATTCCGCATTGGACACCCAACTCTTCATGCAGTCCCGCGGCGATCTTGAGCGGATCGACGCCATCAAACAGGATCTAGAAATCGATCCATCGGGCCGTGCGATTCCGTACGACACCGGCTACATCAGCCTCGTTTACGACGAGGACGCGATCACTCAACCCGAAACCTTCGACGATCTCCTCGAACCGGAGTACGAAAACGGCCTGATTACGCAAAACGCGCAGTCGTCGGATCCGGGACGAGCGTTTTTGTTGTGGTCTATCGACGCCAAAGGCGAAGACGGCTATCTCGACTACTGGGAACGCTTGCTCGACAATGGCGTCCAGATTCTCGACGATTGGCAGCCGGCGTACAATGCCTACATGAACGGTGAAGCACCGATGGTCGTATCCTACTCGACCGATCAAGTCTATTATCACGGTGAAGGCGTCAACATGGCTCGCCACCAGATTGGATTCCTCAACGACCAGGGCTATGCCAATCCCGAAACGATGGCACGCTTCGCAGACACGGATCGCTCGGAATTGGCAAGTCAGTTCATGGACTTCATCCTCCAGCCCGAACACCAGGCCGAGATCGCCGTCAGAAACGTTCAGTTCCCGGCCGTGACCGACGCTGATCCCGGAGAGGAATTCTCCCAATACGCCTATGAACCGCCGGAGGCGGTGACGTTCACCTACGACCAACTCCAAGGTAACGTCGATACCTGGATCGAAGACTGGGCCCGCCAGGTCGCCAGTCACTGACGATGGTCAGGTGGGCCGAGCGTGCCGCGCTTCCGGCAGGCGTCGTGGCCACGCTGGCCCTCATGATCGTCGTTTTCTACTATCCCGTCGGGAGTGTCCTTGTTGAGGCTGTCACCCGAGCTGGGCGGCCGACCCTTGGGCCGCTCATTGACGTGTTGTCCGACCCCTTCTATACGGGTGTCGGGCATCACCTCTTCGTCGATCCGCTCGGTATTCCGGCCGGCATCGTCGACTGGATCTCGTCTGGCTTTCCGCCAGTTGCACTCGGCCTGTTCGGCTTTACGGCCTACCAGGCTGCCCTGTCCACGATCGCGAGCGTCGTACTGGGTTTACCTGGAGCCTACATTCTGGCCCGGTTCGAATTCCCCGGACGGGAAACCCTTCGATCGTTGACCATTGTTCCGTTCGTGCTCCCGGCGATAATGGTCGCTGTCGGGTTCGTCGCTATGTTCGGTCGGACGGGGTTGTTCAACGACATGCTCGCCGTTGTCGGCGTTGGCCCCGTGGAGTTTCTGTACACGCTGGAGGCGATTGTGCTGGCCCACGCATTCTACAACGCCCCACTCGTTACGCGGTTGGTGACGACCGCGTGGGAGTCCGTCGCCCGCCGGCAGGTCGAATCCGCTCGCTCACTGGGCGCCTCACGTCTGCGTGCATTTCGTGACGTGGTCGTGCCAACACTGCTTCCGGCGTTACTGACCGCTGCACTGTTGACGTTCATATTTACGTTCCTGTCGTTTCCGATCGTGTTGAAACTGGGCGGGCTTGACCTCGCGACCGTCGAGGTGTGGGTCTACGATCGGGTCCAGTCCCTCGATTTCTCGGAAGCGGCGACGCTTGCCACACTCGAAACGGCACTCTCGCTTGTCTTGATGTATCTGTACCTTCGCTACGAAGCTCGCCAGCGGGGAACGAGCGGCGCTGGCCAATCGCTGCCACGCAAGGCCCTCTTTCGGGGGCGCCAGACGGTTTCCAGTCCGCTCCGACTGGCGCTGCTGGCCTATGGACTCGTCGTCACTGTCGTGTTCGTCGGGCCGCTACTCAGTCTCCTCGTCGAGAGTGTGACAACTCCCGACGGGGCGTTCACCACTGCCTATTACGAATTCCTCCTCGCCCAGCAGGCCGCGGGCGCAGTCGGGACGACCAAACCCTTGCCGGCGATCATCAACTCGCTCGTCTTCGGGGCTGGAACGCTGTTGTTGGCCGTCCCGATGGGGATCGTCGTGGCGGTTGTGGCCACTCGGGGTGGACGCGGCAGCCGCATTGCCGAGGCGTTGTTGAGCGCACCACTCGCTGTCAGCGGCATCGTCGTCGGCCTGGGCCTCCTCCAAACGGCGGTGTTCGGGACGGTGCTCTTTGGCTACAGGTTTACAGCAGCCGGCCCCGTCGCTATCGTCTTCGCCCACGCCGCGGCTGCCTATCCGTTCGTCACCCGCAACGTCGCGCCGGCTCTCGGCGGCCTGGATACACGATTTCGCGACACTGCACGGTCGCTCGGCGCCAGTCGGTTCCGAGCGTTGCTGGACATCGAACTGCCGTTGATCAGTGCGGCCGTACTCGCGGGGGCGGCATTCGCCTTTGCCATCAGTATTGGCGAGTTCGATTCGACGGTCTTACTGGCAGAGGGTGTGGATAGTTATACAATGCCGGTCGCACTTGATCGGTACGTCGGTAACCGGTCGATCGGGCCCAACCTCGGGCCAGCTACGGCGATGGGAACGGTTCTTCTTACCATTACGGCGGTGAGTTTCGTCGTGATCGATCGACTGGGTGGACGGTGGACACCGTGAGCGGTGTCACCCTCCGCGACGTTTCGGTGACGTTCGACGGGGTCACTGCGTTGGACGACGTCTCTTTGGCCGTCGACGAAGGAGAATTTTTCACACTTGTGGGCCCCTCCGGGTGTGGGAAGACCACGTGTCTCCGGACAATAGCCGGCTTCGAAACGCCGGATTCTGGCCTTGTTGAGATCGACGACGACGTCGGCGGCGTCCCACCCGAAGACCGGAATGTTGGCGTCGTATTCCAAAATTACGC
>CAZKGF010000224.1:0-3991 GCA_964552115.1 uncultured Halobacteriales archaeon | reverse complement strand
TTTCCTCGGGATGTTCTACATCGTTTCCGCCATCGGGTTAGCCTACATGGACATCCGTGTGGGCCAGTCGGTTATCGACACGCTGTTCATTTCCTTTGTGATCGCCGCACCAGGAGCAATCCTCATCATCGGGAGTTATTGGTTGCCACAGACAAGCATCAACCCAAAATTCTACCCAACTATCACGCAGTGGTGTATCGCCGCGATCGGACTAATGACTGGCCTCCTCATGCTCTATCATCTTCTACCTGCGGTTCGTATTGATAACCTCGCTGAGGCTCTCCTCGCCATCACCGGATTTGTCGTCGTCCCCGCCTTTGCTGGGGGCGTCAACAATGCCTCGGCGAAAACGCGAACTTTCGAACTCCAGCGCTACGAGACGACTGTGGAGACGGTTGGGGACGGAGTGACGACGCTGGATGCCGACGATCGATTCGTGATGGTCAACGAGGCATTCTGCAAGATGACCGGGTATGATCGTGACGAACTTATTGGCGCGCCCGCCACGACCATCCTCAACGAGGCCGTTTACGAAGAGGCGGGTGAACTGTATGACTTGGTGGCCGACGGCGAACATGACATCGCAATTTTAGAGTACGACCTGCAGACAGCGGCTGGCGATTCGATCCCGGTAGAGGCTCGGTTTGGCCCCTGTAAGCTCGAGGACGGAACGGTAGGGGGAACCGGTGTAATCCGAGACATCAGCGAGCGCATAGAGCGTGAACAGGACCTCCAGCAATACGCCCGGATCGTCGACACGGTCGATGACGGTATCTACTCGCTCGACGCTGACTCCCGATTTACGAGGGTCAATGACGCATTCTGCGAGCTGACGGGCTACGATCGCGATGACCTCCTCGGTGCACCTGCGTCACTCGTCCACAGCGATGAGATCGACGCCCGGGCTACGACGAAAATTCGCGAAGTCCTGGCAGACGAACGCGAGCTGGCAGTGATGGAGGTCGAGATAATCACCGCCGAGGGTACTCCCGTGCCGGTCGAATCGCGGATTGCTCCCTTTCAGTTCGACGATGGAAGCTATGGGCGCGTCGGTGTCGTCCGTGACATCACCGAGCGAAAGCAGCGCGAGCGCAACCTCGAGGAGAGCGAGCAGCGCTATCGGGCGCTCGCCGAGAATTTCCCAAACGGTGGCGTTGGCGTCTACGACCGGGATCTACGGTACACATTGGTTACTGGCACGATGTGGGGTGACATCGAGCCCGACGCGGCCGATCTGGAGGGTGAGACGATCTGGGATGCGTTGCCCCCGGATACTGCTGACGATGTCGAGCCGGTTTTCCGAGGTGCTCTCGATGGTGAAACGGGAAACGTCGTCTCCACGCTTGGCGGTCGGACCTATCGGGTCTGGGCGACGCCGTTACGGGACGCCGACGGGGAGATCACCGCGGGACAGAGTTTCGCGCTCGACATCACTGACCAAATCGAGCGCGAACGGAAACTCGAGGAGTCCAACGAACGGTTAGAGCAGTTCGCCCATGCCGCCTCCCACGACCTCAAGGAGCCACTCCGGATGGTCTCGAGTTACCTCCGACTTCTGGAAAGCCGGTACGCAGACGAGCTCGACGAGGACGGCGAGGAGTTCATGGAGTTCGCGGCGGACGGCGCCGACCGGATGCGTGAGATGATTGACGGCCTGCTGGCCTACTCCAGTATAGATGCCGAAGCTGAGCCGCTTCGACCCACGGATGCCAAGATGGCTGTAGAGAACGTCCTTCAGGATCTCGAGATACGGATTCAAGAGACAGATACCGAAATCGATGTCGCTTCGCTGCCGGTGGTCCGGGCTGACCGGAACCAGCTCGAACAGGTATTCCAGAACTTGCTCTCCAACGCCATCAAATATCGGGGCGAAGAACCACCTCGAATCAATATCGACGCTGAACGCGAGGCGGGGGAGTGGGTCTTCCACATCAAGGATAACGGCATTGGAATGGAGTCAGAAGTCACCGACCGTATCTTCGACGTTTTCGATCGACTTCATACCCACGACGAGTATCCTGGTACCGGCATCGGGTTGGCGCTCTGTAAGAGAATTATCGAGCGTCATGGCGGTGACATATGGGTCGAGTCTGCGCCCGGAGAGGGTTCGATCTTTTCGTTCACACTTCCCGCCGAACAGCCATCCAAGATGTGAGGGGACGATTATCGAATCAGATAGGGATTTGCTAACCTTTATATCCGGTGGATTGAGTTGGCCCGTAAGCCGCCTCAAATCCTCCTATGAGTACGATGAATCAATCAAATGCAAATCCCAATGAGTCGCTACTCGTCGATACATCGATTCGAGTTCTTCATGTAGACGACGATCCCGACTTCGCCGATCTCACGGCCGACTACGTCGAAGCGAACAGTGATCGAATCGAAGTGGAAACGGAAACGTCACCGGGGGACGCACTCGAGCTGTTGACCACCACCAATGAGATTGACTGTGTCGTCAGTGACTACGAGATGCCCGGTATGGACGGGATCGAACTCCTCGAGCGCGTCCGGGAGGAACGCCCTCACCTGCCGTTCATTCTCTTCACAGGCAAGGGCTCAGAAGAGGTGGCGAGTGAGGCCATCTCGAAGGGGGTTACCGACTATCTGCAGAAGGAGGTGGGGGCTGACCAGTACGCCGTTTTGGCCAATCGCATCGCGAACGCTGTGACCCGCAGGCGCGCGGAAACGCGGATGCGATTGGGGTACTTGGCGATGGCTACGGCCCGCGAGGGAATCGGGATCCTCACGGAAGATGGCCACTATACATACGTCAATCCCGCCTACGCCGAGTTAACCGGCTATGGTCGGGCGTCGTTGATTGATGAGCACTGGGAGATGCTGTTCCGAGACGAGGACGCTGAGCGGGTTCGAAACGAGATTCTCCCGACGATCCCTGACGAGGGGCTATGGACGGGGGAGACCGCAATCGTCCGAGGCGACGGTGAAGAGATGATGGTCGACCACGCACTGACCTTTGCCCAGGACGGCTCGATTATCTGTCTGATTCGCCCGGCGGACGACAACTGAAGCGAGGCTACACTGAAGTAATCGGGACGGGTGGGCTGTGACTTTTGGAGGAAGTACCAAAGGTGATCCGTCGGCGCTGACGTCCGATTCTACTGAGTCTCGATAACTAGCCAACCCCAATTCTACAGCTACTACTGATAGCCCGCGGACTATTGAGGAACTCGTACTCAAAGCGGTACCGAAACGCGAGAATGGTCACAGGGGTTTATCGAGCTACTTGGTAGAACGCACGTGCGCGATACTGGGGATACATTTTGCCGTTGCGGACCTCTGATTACCAGGCCGGTACCGACGCGCCCTCGGCGTGTCCTAGAGGCTCTCGCCGAAGTCGCTCACGTCCTCACCCGCCATACTGCGGCGATGGAATTCGAGGATGTCCTTTCCCGCCGGTCGGGTCGTATGGCCGGCTCCCTCGTAGATGCGGAACTGTGCCTCGATACCAGCCTCTTCGTAGAGCGCCTGCGCCCGGTGGAATCGATGCTCAATCATGTCCTCACCATACACGTCGAGCGCGAGCTGGCGTAATTCATCGTCAGTCCACGCATCATCATAGGGTATCGTGTCGTTTTCATCCACACTCCCCAAGTAGAGGAATTGGTTCGTCGCATCCAGTGCTTCTGGCTAGAATGCCTCCCCGGTGAGTGACTCAATATCAGCGACCCCCACGTGGTACGGTAATTCACGATCATCGACTGTTGCCCGTGGGAGCAGTGGCATCCCATTGAGCCCCCCGGCCGTGACCGAGAGAACGGACTCCGGATGCAACAGCGTAAACCGATCGACGAAGTTGCCGGAGGCTGAGAACCCGTTCAACATTATCTCCTCGGTACCTACTGGAATATCCTGTTCGGTCAGTCGTTGGCGGGCATCCGCAACCATTCCCGACCCCGAGGGCATCGAGGAGGGACAGCCACCGGAGCTCAGCGGGATGAGCAGGCCAAACAACGCCACCGCCGTCACGACG
>CAZKGF010000223.1:0-3997 GCA_964552115.1 uncultured Halobacteriales archaeon | reverse complement strand
GCGACCGAACGGAGCATTCGCGACGCCACGCGGAACGCGCTGGCGGCGGCCGAGGACCTCGGCTGTACTTCGGTCGTCCTCCCGGTGCTCGGAACCGGCGCAGCCGGATTCCCGCTCGCCGACGGTGCGAGATTCGTCTGTGAGCAAGTCGCTGCCTTCGAGCCCACCAGCCTCGCGGACGTTCGCGTCATTGGCTACTCGGACGAAGCCGTCGCGGCGCTACGGGACGCGAAGACGGCCCTCTCGAGTACGTAACTGTTCGCGCGTCTCAGGGCAAGAGCTGTTCTGCACACAGCGAACAGACCTGGAGGCCGTACTCCTCGCTCGTCGGCCCCGCTGATTCACAGAGGTCACAGACCCCACTGGCCGGCCGCTCCGTCTCGTCGGCCCACGGGGCAGGCGCGTCGCGCTCGCGCCGCGGGCTGAGGCCGGCAGCGACCACGTGGGGCCCGAGCATGTCCACATAATGGGACTGCTGGTAGATAACTGAAACGTACCACAGTACAGTGAGATGTCAGTGAACTGTGGGTATCGTGTGGCCGTACCAGCGAATCGTCGTCCCACGACGTGTCACTGCGAGCCATTGCCGTCTGCTGTGTCGAACCGCCAGGTGAACAGTGCCTTGAGGACGGCGACGAGGCTGTTCGTGTCACCTTCGCCCCAGATTGCCGTTTCCGAGCGTGGATCGGATGGGCTCGCGTCAGCACCGTTGACCAGTGCGCTCACCAGCGTCTTGCGGCCGTCGACCATCATCAGTCGGCCGGCTGGCGTGTCCGACCACACCCACAGCGACTCGACCATCGTCGCGCCCGGAATCTCGTCTTGAATTCGGTCCTGGACCTCGGGCGACACGCCGGCGAGTTTGATGGACACGCCCCGCTCGGTGGCCCTGCTCAACGCGTCGATGAGTTCGTCGGTGAGCAACGCCTCGACGGTCATGTACACGATCTCCTCGTCGGACTCGTCGAAAAACTCTAGAACGCGTTCGGTCACTGCCTGCTGGCCGCTGACGGTCCAGACGCCCCGTTGGGGATCGCGTTGCTCTATCGGCTCCAAATCGCTCAGTGCGCTGTGCAGCACGTCCGTCCGGTGCTGGAGTTCGTGCTCGAAACTCCGAACGACGCTTTCGGAGGATATTGCCCAGAACTCCTTGGGCGAAGACTGCTTCACGTCGACGAAACCACGGTCGTGCAACTCGTCTATCGCATCGTAGACGCGTGTCCGTGGGACCTCCGACGCCTGACTGATCTCCCTGGCCGTCCCGGTTCCCAGACTGGTGAGTGCGACGAACGTCCGTGCGGCGTAGGTACTCAAACCGAAGGTCTCGAGTTGCTCTATCGCGGTCCTTCGCGGTTCTGGGGTCGAATCACTAGTCATCGATCAAGGGTCTCCAAACCCGGCCACCGGGGGTGGCGGGCTCGGCACGCAGCAGCGAGTGGTTGAGACACATCCTGGGGTGCGTGCCGACTGAGTCGATGGGTTCCTCCCGAATATACTTGTTGTGAGGATTTTGGTTACACCATTGAATTACGCCGTGTGACCTGTCTTCACCCATACTGACACGACATCATAATTTATTACTGACATGCGATAGCAACCCGTTATTATATCAGAGGGTCGATATTAGTTGGTCACTCAAAAAGTTACAACGAGAACGAACAGAGCGGCAATGAGACCCCGCTTTTGGAAATATTGCCGTCTTCTCGATATCCCGGATTCGGAGAGTCATCTCAGCAGTGACAACAACTATCTGTTCCCCGGACTAAAGGGTATGTAACCCGTGTTATACGGGGGGTTGAGACACAATGGATACATCCGAACACCTTGAAGAGGCAATCGAAGTACTCCAGCAACTGGGGTTGAAGGAGTACGAGGCGCGCTGTTTCGTCGGATTGACGCGCGTACAGACAGGAACGGCCAAGAAACTCAGCGAGTTGACTGAAGTTCCGCGGACGCGTGTCTACGATGCGATTCGCGTCCTGGAGGCCCAGGGCCTCGTCGAAATTCATCACTCGAGTCCACAGCAATTTCGGGCCGTCTCGCTAGAAGAGGCGACCGAGACGCTTCGCGACCAGTACGAGGCTCGCGTCGAACGACTCCACGACGCGCTGGACACCGTCGAAATCGTCGACGAGGACGACGACGAGCCCGTCCAGGAAGTGTGGTCGATTTCGGGCAACGACGCCATCGAAAACCGGACGGAAGAACTCATGGGGACGGCCACCGAAGAGATCGTCTTCGTCATCGGTGACGAATCACTCCTGACCGAGGACCTCGTGAAGACGCTGAACGACATCGATGACGACGTCGAGTTGCTCGTCGGCGCGTTGACCAACTCCATCCAGGAGAATATTCAACAGGCGATTCCGAAGGCGACCACGTTCACGTCAGGTCTCGAGTGGTTGCAAGGGACGGACCTCACGGAGTCCGACACGGCCATAGGTCGACTGGTACTCATCGACCGCTCGACGATCCTCGTGAGTTCCATCGTTCCGGAGTCCAAGGTCGAACAGGCCATCTTCGGCGAGGGCTTCGGCAACGGTCTGGTCGTTATCGCACGCCGCCTCATGGCCCAGGGCCTCATTCAGGAGCGGGATCCAGCGGCATGAACACCAGGGGGCACTCCGGACCGTGGGGGTTCCGGGTGGGGGCCTTCGACCGTACTAGCGTCGTTCGTCACTAATTCTGGGATCGATCGGGCGGAGCGTGAGTTGCTCAGCGTCGCGTACCGTCACACGGCACTTGCTGTAGACGAACGTGAGATGGATTTCGTCGTGGGTGGCGTCTGCGGTCTCCCGGCCGTCGAACACGCCATTCAGGGCGTCAGGATCGACGACCTCCGGAAGGGGCCGGAGCGAACAGGGTTCGCGCCCTTCGACGGCGCTGACCGCACGCACCACCGCATCGCTGACGGACTCCTCAGCACCGATGTCGTACTCCATACCAAATTCTCGAGGTCGGCGAGTAAAACCCGCCTGATATTCACCCGGACAATCACAACGATTGTTGACCGATCGTCGGCCATACCCGCGAACTGGGGGCAGGAACGTTCAGTCGGTAGCCAGCGCCGACGGGGCGATTTCCTCGTAGCGACCGTCGGTAAACACCGTCACGCGTCCGTCCTCTTCGCTCAGCGTGATGGTGGCATCCACCGACGACCGCGTCGACGTCTCCAGGGCACTCATGTGGCGTGCGCCCATCCACCCGGCGAACGAGAGGTCCCGTCCCGCCGCTCGTTCGGATGGTCGTAGCTGTTTGACTCGCACCATCTGACCGTCGATCGTTCCGTCAGCGTGGACGAGGACCGCACCATCGCAGGTCTGGGCGACGGACCGTGCCGTCTCACGGAAGACATTCGGCGCGGCGAACACGCTCTGACAGTCCTCGACCGGCCAGCGATTGGTGCCCATCGGAGCCACGGAGTCGTCGGCGGCAGTCCGCTCGACGACAAAGTACAGGCCGGGTCCCCGGGCGTGGTCCTCGTCCCATCGGTCCCACCCGCTGCTAACGGCTTGCAGACAGTCCACGATCCGCGCAACGATTGCCTGGGGATCCACACCGTCGGCCCCACCGTCCGACGGTTCGGCGGCGTCGATGGGTTCGGCCATCGTGCCCGCGTAACTACGGGGGCTGGTGGTTTATGGGGCTCGAATTTCCGCAGGACTGCCGTCTTGATGAACCGGATGAACGCCGCGAAGACGTTCTCTCGTATCATCACAACGGAGATCCTGGTGAATAAGTCCGGCCGTCATATGCCTCGGGCACCAACGGTGGGATATGTCACTTTCCGCTGGTGTCATGAACGGTGTCAGCGCGCTGCAACCGCTCAGCCTGCACGGTGGTAGCGATCTCATCGGGCTCGCCGTGCTGTTTCTGATCCTTGCCCTCGTTGCCGCCGTCCTCGGTGCCCGTGGCGTCGCCGGCCTGAGCATGGACATCGCGAAGTGGCTGGTCATCATCTTCGTCGTGCTCGCCATCATCACCTTCGTGCTGTAGG
>CAZKGF010000222.1:0-4001 GCA_964552115.1 uncultured Halobacteriales archaeon | reverse complement strand
AGATCCGGTTCGTCGACTTCCTGCACGTCGATCTGGGGATCGTCGAGGTCGAATTGCTCTTCGAGTTGGGTCGTGATCTTCCGGATGTTCTTTCCGCCCTTCCCGATGACCATGCCGGGTTTTTCGGCCATGAGGACGATCTGTGTCCCCATCGGCGTCTTGGCGACATCCATGCCGCCGTATCCCGCACGGCCCAATTCTTCGGCGAAGAACTCGTCGATCTGCGTCCGCTGGAGGCCATCCTCGATAAACTGGAGTTCGTCCGCCATCACTCCGCACCTCCCTGTTCTTCGAGGATCAATTCGACGTCGACCTCCGGCGAGTTCCAAGGCCCGGCCCGCCCCATCGCTCGGGGGCGCCGTCCCTGGCTCTCACCGACTTTGTGGGCAGCGCAGTGCATGACGGTCATCGTCTCGCCGTCCATGCCGGCGTGTTCGGCGTTGCCGATTGCGTTCTCGAAGAGATCCAGAAAGGCGCCTGCAGCCTTTTCCGGAAACCGCCCGGCATCCCAGCCATCGAGCCCCTTGCGGTGGCCGACGCCGGAATTGTGCTGGCGAAACGGTACTGCCTGCTCGCCGTCGACGACCGCCTCGAGATACGAGACTGCGTCGCCGGCAGTTTTGCCTTTGACCTCACGGGCCAGTGCCTTGCTGTGTTTGTGACTGATCTGGCGCTCGCGAAGCATCGCTTTGGCCGTGGTGTCCGGATCCGCGTCGACTGAGTAGCTAATTCCCATATCCTGACACCTCACTTGAGTGGGACGAACTTGGAGGAGCGTGTCGCCCCGATGCCCGCCTGGCCGTGTTCGACTGACGTCCGTGTGAGCTGGAACTCGCCGAGGTAGTGCCCGATCATTTCGGGCTCGACCTTGACGCGCTCGAAGCTCTGGCCAGTGTGGACGGCGAAGGTAATGCCCACCATCTCGGGAAGGATCGGCATGTCCCGGAGGTGGGTCCGGAGGGGATCGTTCGCGGTCTCCTCCTCGCCTGCTTCGCGGGCGTCCTCGAGGAGCTTTTGCTTCTCGACGGACAGCCCGCGTTCGATACTTCGCCGCTGGCGAGCGGGGAGCAGTGCCGCGACCTCCTCGACGTCCATCGCCTGCAGCTCTTCGAGCGTGTGGCCACGGTAGGTAAACTCACCTTCGTGACCGATTTGGTAGTCCGAACTCACGTACTCTCACCTCCGCGGCCCGTTCGCCGCGAGGAAATGTCGCCGACCTTGCGTCCCGGCGGGGCGTCCCGCGAGACACTCTTCGGTCGGCCCGGGTGTTGGCGGCCACCGCCCCCGAATGGGTGGTCGACCGCATTCATCGCTACGCCGCTGACACGGGGCCACTTCGTTCCCCGGGCAGCGGTCTTGTGGTACTTGTTGCCGGCCGTGACCAACGGTTTCTCCGTCCGGCCACCTCCGGCGACGACGCCGATCGTCGCTCGACACTGCGGGTCGAGTCGCTTGACCTCGTCCGATGGCATTTGGACCACGGCGGCCGTCCGCTCGTGAGCCATCAACTGTGCGTTGACACCGGATGCCCGCGCGAATTTCCCGCCGTCGCCCGGGTTTGCCTCGACGTTGCAGACCGGGACGCCCTCGGGGATCTCTGCCAGGGGAAGCGTATTCCCCGGCTCGATCGCAGCCGAGACGCCGATCTGGATCCGATCGCCGACGCCGACGCCTTCCGAAGCCAGGATGAGTCGACGATCACCGTCTTCGAATTCCACGTCGGCGACCGGTGCCGACCTGGCTGGATCGTGTTCGACGCCGACCACTTCGCCCGTGACGACGTCACCGTCCTCGACTGATCGGTGGGACAGTTCGGCTTTGTAGCGGTGCGATGGTGCCCGGAACGTTGGCGACCCGCGCCCTCGACGTTGGCCTTGGATGCGTCGTCCCATTGTTAGAACACCCCGATCCGTGAGGCGACCTCTTGGGCATCGTCTGCCTCGGAGAGGCGCACGGTTGCTTTCTTTTCGCCGTCCATTGTCACCTGGGTCGTGACGTCTTCGACGGTGACGTCGAACCGGTCGGCGACGGTCTCTGCGATCTCTGGTTTCGTTGCGTCGGTAGTACAGATGAACTGCAGTTTGTTCTCGAAGTCCATCAGATCCATCGCTTTCTCGGTGACGTGTGGGTATTTGACGGTACTCGTCATCGGTTGGAAACCTCCGCGATGGCGCTTTCTGTCCACAGCGTCAGGCGACCCGGTTGGGCCCCTGGCGCGAGTTCTTCCGCGTCGACTTCGGTGGCGGTTGCCACGTCGACGCCGGGGAGATTGCGTGCTCCCCGGGAGGGCGCCTCGCTCGTGACGACGAGCAAGGACGCCGGTCGCGTGTGTTTGCGGCCACGGGTCGTCCCCCGGCCGGCGCGGACTGTCGTCTCGTCGGCCCGTTCGACGTCTGCGTAGACGCCCAGTGCCTGGAGGACGTCGACGACAGCTTGGGTTTTCTCGACGCCCTCGAAGTCGTCGTCGACGACGAGCGGGAGCGTTACGTCCGCGTCGAATTCGTGGCCGCGCTCGGCGACCAGTTCGGTGTCCGCGGTCGCCGCAATTGCGGACCGAACGGCCAACTGGCGTTCCTTGTCGTTGATTTTCTGGCCGCGCTCTTTCTCTTCTTTCGGTGGATGCGCACGACGGCCGCCGACGGCCTGTGGCACGCGTTTGGCCTGTCCGCCCTCGCGTGGGACGTGGGCCATCCCCCGACCGCTGCCGAAGGATTCCGCTGGCGTTCGCATGCCGGCGTAGTCGTCGGCACCGTAGTCCTGCTTCCGGTTTGCCTGGGCGGCGTGGACGGCTCGTTGGATGAGGTCCGGGCGGTACTGTGTCTCGAATACCGCCGGAAGATCCACTGAACCGGCCTCGTTTCCGTCCAGATCGTGTACGACTGTCATGTATTATCCTTGATTCGATGCCGTGGAGACGTGGCGCACCTCGGGGTCGAGGCGTGGTTGATCGGCAGGCCGGACTGCTGGCCGGAGGCGCACGACGCGCTTGTCCGGACCCGGGACCGATCCCTTCACGAGTGCGACGGGGCTGGCGACCTCGCCGTAGTCGATGAAGCCGCCGTCGACTGTCGGATCGTCTCCATCGCCGACTGCGATCAATCGCTTGTTCAGTTCCGTCCGCTGGTGGTAGCCGGTCTGCCCCTGTTGGGGGACTGTCGACCGGACCCGGGATGGATTCCACGGGCCCAAATTGCCGATCCGTCGGCGCCATCCCTGGCGGGCGTGTTTGCCCTTGCGCTTCTGGACACCCCAGCGTTTGACCGGGCCCTGGGTGCCTTTGCCAGCAGTGATCCCCGCGACGTCTGCGTATTCGCCGGCACGGAAGACGTCGGTGAGATCGTAACTGCCAGCCTCCAGTACGTCGAGGCCCGTCTCCAGACGGTCTTCGACGGTTCCGCCGCCGACGCGTGTCTCCATAATGTCGGGTCGTTTCTTGGGGACGCCCGGTACCTCAGACGGAACCGTGTGCGTCACCGCACGCACGTCCGCGAGGTTGCCCGCAGCGAGTGCGTCCCGGATCTGTGCTTCCGCCCCCTCGGGGTCGTGGTCCGACGGGAGGTCCAGCGCCCGATCGAGTTCCGGATGGAACTCCTCGGTCCAGACCTCCGTAAGAGGCCGTTTCCCGTAGGGGGTGTCTTCGTAGGCTCGAAGGGCGACGACGCGCATTGGCGGGGTTTCGACGACCGTCACCGGGACGGTCTCTTCCATCCCCTCGCGGGGCGAGTTGGGCACGTCGTTGATCAGCACGACCTGCGTCATGCCGGCCTTGTAGCCGGCAAAGCCCTGGAGCCCCGGCTGGCCGTCGTCGTCGGGCCAGCTGTTGAATCGCGGCGTCTCGCTGGCCGCTCGGATGCGTGGGCCAAAGCCCAGCGAGCCTTTGCGTGGTCGGTTTGGTTGTGGCATTCGCGGTTCACTCCGTGAGCGCCAGGGGGGCGAGCGTCGCAAACACCGCTTCCTCGGTCCGTACGACCTCGCTTCCCTGGTTGGGACTCGTGTTGAGC
>CAZKGF010000221.1:0-4008 GCA_964552115.1 uncultured Halobacteriales archaeon | reverse complement strand
CCGTTCGATACCGGAGACCGGACTCGAACTCTTGGAAGACACCTGTGAGGTTCACACTTGGGAACACGAACACCCACCTCCGAAGGAGACTATCGTCGAGCGGCTCGAGGCAATCGAAGCCGCTGGGCTGCTTTGCAACGTCGCCGACACCATTGACGAGGACGTATTGCGGGCCTCACCAAATCTACGCGCAGTGAGTACGTTCTCGGTTGGCTACGACCACATCGACCTCGAAACTGCCCGAGACCTCGATATTGTGGTTGGCCATACGCCCGGCGTCCTTAGCGAGACAACGGCAGATTTGGCTTGGGCTATCATGCTGACTGCGGCAAGACGAGTGATCGAGGGGGATCAGATGGTGCGAAACGAGGCCTGGTCAGGTTGGCGGCCACAGTTACTCCCTGGCCAGAACATTCACGAGACGACACTTGGCATCATTGGCCTGGGAAAGATCGGGACTGCGATGGCCCGTCGGGCTGCAGGCTTCAACATGTCCGTTTGTTACAGTCACGAAGATGGGAAACCAGATCGGGAAGCCGAACTCGCTGAAGCAGGCGTCAACATCGCTCGTGTAGACCGCGAGCAACTGTTCGCTGACTCGGATTACGTGTCTCTTCACGTTCCGTTGACGCCTGACACCCGAAATTTGGTGGGTGAGGCGGAGTTGCGGGCCATGTCAGAGGATGCTTTGCTCGTGAATACGGCTCGGGGAGAAATTGTGGATCAGGAGGCACTCGATCAGGCACTGAGGGAAGACTGGATCGGTGGCGCAGCACTGGACGTGACTGTCCCCGAGCCCCTCCCGGCAAATCACCCCTTGCTCGAGCACGAACCGGACAAACTCGTGCTGACTCCACACATCGGGAGTGATACCGTCCCGACACGGAACAAAATGTCTCGCATGTCTGCCGAAAATCTCCTCGCTGGAATCCGCGGAGAGACGCCACCCAATGCGGTGCTGGGAAACTGACGCTCAGTCGTACTTTAACCCCAGTTCCAGGACGTTTGCCATGCTCTTGACCTGGTTGATCACGTCGCTGTTGTCTGTCGACCAGCGGGTAGCGGGGAATGAGACGCTGATCGAACCGATGACTGCTTCGTCGGGCGTCGTGACGGCTGCTGCCACACATCTGACGCCTTGTGCCCGCTCTTCGTCATCTGTCGCGTAGCCCTGGGTACGAATCGTCTCGAGTTCCTCGAAGAGTGTGTCACGGTCGGTAATCGTGTGCGGGGTCCGTTTGGGGAGGCCGTGGTAGTCGATGATCGATTCGACACGATCACGTGAGTACTCCGCGAGAATCACTTTCCCGAGCGCCGCATCGTGCAACGTCGTCTCCTTGCCGGCAAAGGTATCGATGTCCACTGCTTGATCGCCGCGGGCTCGGTACAGGTAGACCCCGCGGCCGTACTCCTCGGAGAGCATATTGGCAAGTTCCCCCGTCTCACTTGCGAGTTCTTGAATTCGTTCTTTGCCCTTCTGGAAGAACTCCATCCCGGCGCGGACGCGCCCACCGAGCCAGAGATGTTTCAAGCTTAGACTGTACCGGCCTTCATCTTGTAAGACATAATGGTGTTGTTTGAGGGTTTGCAGGTGATTGTGGATAGTGCTCTTCCCATACGGGAGCTCCTCGTCTAATTCAACGAGATCTGCTGATTCCAACTCGCTCAACGTTTCGAGAATTTCGAGTGTTTTCTCGACGGAGTGGACGGGATGTTTGGGATCGAATTTCATTGACGGGACCTTGGCGGCCACCGTCATAAGCATTCATAATGAATGAATCAGTCGAATAGGTACGGAGCTGGAGCAGCACCGGTAAAATTGGAGAATATTGGATTGGTATGGCAGATATTGCCGTCCTCTATGGGAGAATTTATTTGAGCCATCAGGACCGAGGGCTGCAGCTGACGTCCCAATACCCGAGTCGTTACGTTGGATTATGTATGGTTTGATGATCGATTCCGAACGATTCTTCCGGTTTTCTGGATCGGGAAACGTGATTTGTTCGAAGACGGTGAGAACCTCCGGGAAATATATACTGTTACTACGCCAACAAGGTGCGCTGCCAGTTCACTAATGGAAAAATCGGCCGTCAGTTCGGCCGTTCAGCCGTGAGGAGCGGCGATCGACGAACCCTGACAACGTTTTGCCTTAGGCTCGGACCGGGAATAGTCACAGTGAATGATGGTAATTACAGTTCTATAACTGTCATCCTTAGTAGATTGAGGCCGATGATTCTTACTATCTCCCGCAAGTCTGACCCTCGTGGTGTCCGGTGCTGGGGCCACTTCTATGGGTGATTTCCGTCTGTAACAGGGCCAAGTCGATTAATATTCACTATAGCTGAATATGAAAGCGGAACAACTGTCTCGGCCTCGTCAACGCGCCTCGATTAGGTCCACGGGGCGCCGCCGTGGCGTCCTAAAATGGTCGAATTCCCCTCACGTAACAACCGTTTTTCCTGTTCGATACCGTCGATCCGGTCGATATCTTCATCGTCGAGTTCGAGGTCGACTGCCCCGTAGTTGTCAGCGATGTGTTCGCGACTGGTCGCCTTCGGAACGGCGGCGACATTGTCTTTGCTGAACAGCCATGCGAGGCTTACCTGTGCGGCGCTGACACCGTGTTTTTCGGCAACCGATGTCAGTATCTGGGAGTCGAATACCTCCCCTCTGACGAGCGGTGAATAGCCGACGATCCAGTGGCCATGTTCCTGTGCGTAGGTGATCAACTCCTCTTGGTGCAGCAGTGGATGGAGTTCAACTTGATGAGCGAAGATCGGGTATCGGGTAACATCGTACGCCTCGTCCAGCAACTCGGTGGTATAGTTGCTCACTCCGAGGTGTCGGACAACCCCCCGGTCCTGGAGTTCGTTGATGGCCGGGATCGTCTCGGCAGCATCGTACTCCCCGATTGGCCAGTGAACGTAGAGGAGGTCGATCGTCTCCACGCCGAGCTTCTCACGGCTCTCCATGGTACTCTCGATGACGTCGTCATACCCCATGTTGGAGGGAAGTACCTTCGTTGCGACGAAGACTTCGGAGCGGGGCACTGGAGAGCGGTTGAGCCCTTCCCCAACGTATGATTCCGTCCCGTATAGCTGGGCCGTGTCAAGGTGCCGATAGCCGACATCCAAGGCATCTTGGACACTCTGTGCACATTGCTCGGGATCGTCGTTCGAGTCGGTACCGAGACCGATCCGAAACGGGTGGGCCATACCTCCCGGAAAGCGAGGGGATCGCAAAAACCTATGGAAATCCCCGACTCGTGTTCGATTCCGGGTCGTTACGTCCAGGGTGCACCGTCGTACCGAGAGAGGATGATCGAGTTTCCTTCACTCAAGCACCGCTCTTCGCGTTCGATTGATTCGATCCGGTCGATATCCTCTTGGTCGAGTTCCAAGGTACGGGCCGCGAAATTGTCTTCAATGTGTTCGCGGCTGGTTGCCTTTGGAACGGCAGCGACGTTGTCTTTGCTCAGGATCCACGCAAGACTCACCTGGGCCTCACTCACGCCGTGTTTGTCTGCGACCGTTTGAATTTCGGGAACATCGAACACCTTGGTTTGGGCGAGCGGGGAGTACGCCACGAACCAGTGGCCGTGTTCTTGAGCGTAGGAGACCAGTTCTTCTTGCTGGAGGAGCGGGTGCATTTCGGCCTGGTGGGCGCAGAGGGGATACCGCGTCACATCCATGGCCTCGTCCAGTAGCTCGGGAGTAAAATTGCTCATACCGATATGCCGGACTACGCCCCTGTCTTGTAGTTCGTTCATTGCCGGTATCGTCTCGTGGGCATCGTACTCCCCGAGGGGCCAGTGGACGTAGAGGAGGTCGATCGTGTCGACACCGAGATTGTCTCGGCTTTCGCGGACACTCTCGATGGTATCCTCATATTGCATATGCTCCGGGTCGATTTTCGTAGTCACGAAATACGCATCACGTGGTACGTCGGAGGCGGCGATTCCTTCACCGACTGCGATCTCGGTCCCATACATTTGTCCGGAATCGATAT
>CAZKGF010000220.1:0-4013 GCA_964552115.1 uncultured Halobacteriales archaeon | reverse complement strand
CTCGGACACCTGCTCTCGAGGCAGGCGCCTTGGCCGGGCTAGGCTACCTCGGCTGCGAACGTCGCTATCCTTGGCTGTTTGTTAGCGGTTTCGATTCACACGATCGGACGTTACGAGGAGTCGGAGGGATTCCCGTGTCCACCGCCACCCGGCGTGAGTATTCGGACAGTGGTCCCGGCGTCGACATGGCGCGTGATCTTCGCACCGACCGGTTCGCCATCGAATTCGTTCCGTCCCTGCTCCCCAGCCCCGCCACCGCCGAGTCCGGGCGGTCCCCGTCGGCGCCGATCGGTCAGCAACGAGACGGTTGCCGCAGTTTCGAGTTCGAGTTCCCGTATCAATCCGTCGCCACCCTCGTGGCTTCCCGCTCCCCCACTGCCCCGCCGAATCGAATATTCGGTGACGCGCAACGGATAGTCGGTCTCGACAGCCTCGATCGGCGTATTCTGGGTGTTGGTCATCCCAACCTGGACACCAGACAGGCCGTCCGTTGTGGCGGTCGCCCCTGCCCCACCACCGATCGTTTCGTAGTAAGCGAACGCCGGCCCGCCGACGATCACGTTATTCATCGTTCCCTGGCCGGCAGCAGGCACCCGTTCTGGTGCCGCGTCGGCCAATGCCCCAAAGACGACGTCGGTCACCCGCTGGCTGGTCTCGACGTTCCCGCCGACCACTGCCGCGGGAGGCTGGGGATCGAGGAGTGACCCTTCAGGGATTCGAACGGTCACCGGGTCGTAACACCCCTGGTTCGGTGGAACGTCGGGATCTGTGAGACATCGAACCACAAAGTACACGGCGCTTTTCGCGACGGCACGTGGAGCGTTGACGTTGCCGGCGACCTGTTGGGCCGTCCCTTCGAAGTCGACGGTGAGTTCGCGGTCCGCAATCGTCACTTCCGCTTCGATCGGAATGTCCATATCGGTAATTCCGTCGCCTTCGAGGGCGTCGCGGGCGGTGTACACCCCGTCCGGAAGCGTCGCCAGTTCGCTGGCCACCCGCTCTCTGGAGTAGTCGATCACTGCATCGAAAGCATCGAAGAGTCGATCGCCGTGCTCCGAGAAGAGTGCATCAAGCCGTTCGATGCCCCGTCGGTTTGCAGCCAATTGGGCTCGGAAATCTGCCCGCCGTTCTTCGGGATTGCGAACATTCGCCAGGAGCAAGTCCAAAATCTCCGTCCGAATTTCGTCGTCTGTGGCGAAGTGTAGCGGCGGAATCCGGAGGCCCTCGGCGATGATATCCGTGGCTCCTGCCGGCATGCTTCCGGGAGTCGATCCCCCGACATCAGCGTGATGAGCGCGTGAGACCGTGTAGCCAACCGTCGTCCCCTGGCGGGGGACTGCGGATACGAGCGTCACGTCTGGGAGGTGGGTGCCGCCCTGGAACGGGTCGTTGAGAATCCAGGTCTCCCCCGGGGCCGGCTCCTCGGCCAGGACCGCGTCGACGGCGTCGGGCATGGCACCGAGGTGAACGGGAATGTGTTCGGCCTGCGCGATGAGCCGGCCGTGGGCGTCGAATACGGCCGTCGAACAATCCCGTCGTTCGGTAATGTTGGGCGAATAAGCGCCCCGGATCAACACGTCACCCATCTCTTCGGCAACACTCTCGAGTTGTGTCCGTAGGATCTCGAGTTCGACGGCATCGAAGCTGTCCGTCATTAACCGCCCTCCATGACGATCGTCCCGCGGTCATCGACCGATGCCGACCAGGTCGGTGGAATCACAACAGTACTCTGTCCACCCTCGGCAATTGCCGGTCCCGACACCGTCGTCCCCACTGGTAGCGCTGTTCGAGTATAGACGGGCGTCTCGTGCGTGCGTCCCTCGAAGACCACCGGACGGACCGTCCGGGGAGTATCGTCGGTACCTCGATGGCTCAGTTCCGGTGGATCTTGATGAATTCGGGCACGCGCTCTCACGTTGACGAGCGTGAGAGGCTCGTTCAACTGATAGCCCCGCGTCCGTTCGTGTACGGAGTCGAATCGGGCAGCCACCTCCTCCGGATCGAACGACGAGTCGACGGGAACGGTAAGTTCGTAACTTTGGCCAGCGTACCGACAGTCTGCGGCGCGTTCGATGCTCGCAGCAGACGGCTCGCTGAGAGCCGACCGAGCCTCCGCCGCGAGTGCTGCGTAGTGGTCCTCGATCGCTGCTACGGTGATGGAATCGAGCGGTTCGTGGACGGTCCGAATCGCGTCCTGTCGTTCGTCTGCTGCCAGGAGGCCGAGTGCCGAGAGCACACCATTTGCCCGCGGGACGAGGACGGTATCGATGTTCAATGAGTCAGCGACCGCAGCTGCGTGCATGGGGCCGGCGCCCCCGAATGCGACGATCCCCATCGATCGGGGGTCGTGTCCGCGTTCAGCCGTCACCGAGCGGATTGCGCGGGACATCCTGGCAGTGACCACACGGTGGATGCCCCTGGCCGCTGCCGCTTCATCGGCGAGATCAGCGGTCCCCGCGAGGTCTCTCAGTGCGGCTCTGGCGGGGCCACGCTCGAGTGTAAGGCCATCCCCCAGGGCCGCCTCAGGATCGAGAAAGCCTAGTTCAACTGCCGCGTCAGTCACCGTCGGTTCCGTTCCACCCTGCCCATAACACGCCGGCCCCGGATCGGCACCGGCGGATCGTGGGCCGACGCGTAGCGCACCACCGTCGTCGACCCATGCGATTGACCCGCCGCCGGCACCCACGGTGTTCACGTCCACCATCGGTATCCGTATCGGGTGCCCGCCGATGGACGCCTCGGTCGTCCGCTCGATCGATCCGTCTCGAACGAGTCCCACGTCACACGACGTCCCGCCCATGTCGAACGTGATCACCCCCTCGGCAGCCTCGGGTTCGAACAGCGCCCCGCCGACGACGCCGGCGGCCGGGCCCGATAGGGCGGTCGTCACCGCGTGTTCCCGAACGGTCTCGAGTGGAGCGAGTCCACCGTTGGACTGCATTACCCGCGGACCCGGGACGTTATGTGAACGCACCCGCTCCAGCAACCGGCCCAAATATCGATCGATCACCGGCGTCACGAAGGCGTCAGCAACGGTCGTCGCCGTCCGCTCGTATTCCCTGAACGTCGGCAGGACGTCGTGTGAGGCAGAGACGTGGCCATCGAACGATTCGTTAAGAATCGACACTGCCGCTCGTTCGTTCGCCGGCTGCGCGTACGCATGGAGGAAGCTGACCGCAACGCTATCGACATCGGAGAGCCGATCGGCGACAGCACGAATCTCTTCGGCATCGACCGACTCCTCACGTTCTGTCCGGGAGGAGCGCTCATCCACCCCGTGGCGCTGCTCAGCGGGGACCAGGGGAGTTGGTTTCCGAGCCGTCAGATCGTATAGCGCCGGCCGGTCCTGTCTGCCGATTTCGAGAACGTCAGTGAACCCCGCCGTCGTCACGAGGGCGGTCTCTGCCCCCTCCCCTTCGAGGAGGGCGTTCGTTGCGACAGTCGTCGCGTGGCGAACGCTATGGAGGTCACCAGCCTCGATGCCCGCCCGGGCACAAACGGTTTCGATGCCCTCCAAAACGCCACGGCTCTGATCCGCGGTCGTCGGAACCTTCGCGGTCGTGAGGCTCCCATTGGCGTACAGTACGACGTCAGTGAACGTTCCCCCGACATCGACACCAAGCAAGGGCCCGGACCGAACCATGGCTGTCACAGTACCGGAATCCAAGTAAACGACGGGGTTTCGTCAGTTTGAGCAGGCACGTTACCCACTCCCGATCACACCCGATGCCAGTTCCCGAACGGCGGCCAATTCGTCCTGATTGACGCTGTGGCCCATGCCCTCGTAGATCCGCTCGTCGACGTCCCCCTCTAGACGCTCGAACGTCCGGGTCGTCGTGTGGACGCGTTCGAGTGGGATATGCGGATCAGAATCGCTGCAGCCGATGAATACCGGTGTGCCCGACACCGATCCATCGTAGTCGGACGGATTTACAGACTCGCCGATAAGCCCCCCACTCAGGGCGACGATACCACCGTATCGTTTCGGATTCCGGGCCGCGTTTTCGCTGGCG
>CAZKGF010000219.1:0-4041 GCA_964552115.1 uncultured Halobacteriales archaeon | reverse complement strand
GTCCCCGGACTGATTGCTACCGCCTACCCGGTCTGGCGAGCGAGTTCGTCGGCCACCGTGTCCGCCCCTAGCAGGGCTGGATCGATCATAAGATCAGTCACACGAGTGATGAAATCCGGGAGCGAACCCGACGCATACACGATCACCCGCAAATCGGGATTGAGATCCGTTGCTACGGTGACTGCTGTCGCCTGGTCGAGATCGGTCAACACCAGCACATCGGCATCGTGGACGCCCGCATCCTCCAACCCGGGACGGTTCCCGATGGGTGCCTGTCGGACGGTAAACCCAGCTGACTCCAACGCAGTCGCAAGTTCCTCAGAATCCTCGCCGACGAGAAGCGCGGTCTCCATCGATCGGGAGGACACGCCCCGCCGGCAAGTGTCTTGTCTCCCAGGTCAGACGGATACGATGGCGATGGCAAGCACGATCAGCCCAAATACGAGCATGAGTCCACCCAACAGGTACCCCCCTAAGCCACCCTCACTGGCATCGGACGCGGTGTGACCGGCGTATGTCGCCCACACCCCACCGATGGCCATGATACCCCCCCAGACGACGAGCAAGGCGGTGAACACCGGATCAGTCATCCCGTCTCACTCATACTCGATCGTGGCGGGCGGTTTGTGCGTCACGTCGTACAGCACTCGTGACACGTTCTCGTTTTCCCCAGTGATCCGGGATTGAATCCGTTGGAGCGTCTCCCAATCGAGTTCCTGTGCCCTGGCAGTCATGCCGTCTCTACTCTCGACAGAGCGGACTGCGACTACCCAACCATGGACGCGATTGTCGCCTTTCACCCCGGTCGCTTTCCCAATTATTGCGGCCAGCGCCTGCCACGGATCGTACTCGGCCAGTTCCTCCTCGACGACGTGATTGGCTTCGCGTGCCACGGCGAGTTTCTCCTCGGTCACCTCACCGATGATTCGAACGGCCAATCCGGGCCCCGGAAACGGCATCCGTTCGGATACGATTTCGTCGAGGTCGAGATGACGAGCCACTTCTCGGACTTCGTCCTTGTAGAGATCTCGCATCGGTTCGACGATGCCGTCGAAATCGACGACGTCAGGCAGTCCACCAACGTTGTGGTGGGACTTGATCGTCCCTTCCGACTCGATCCTGTCCGGGTAGATGGTCCCCTGGACGAGGTAGTCCGCATCGACGTCTCTGGCGACAGTTTCGAACTCTCGAATGAACTGCTCGCCGATGGCATGGCGCTTGGCCTCCGGGTCAGTTATTCCCGAAAGTACGTCGAGAAAGCGGTCCTGGGCGTCGACGATCCGAAGCGACTCCACATACGAAAAGGTCTCACGAACCTGTTCGGTCTCGCCCTTGCGCATCAAGCCCGTATCGACGTATACCGGCGTTAATTGATCACCAATAGCCTCGTAGGCGAGCGCAGCGGCCGTCGACGAATCGACCCCACCGGAGAGGGCGATGACTGCGTTGGCGTCACCGATGGCCTCGGCAATCTCTGCCGTCGCCTCGGCCACGAAGGATTCGACGTCGACCATTAGGTCTCACCACCCGCAGTCGGGACTGCCTCGTCCGACTGCGAGAGGATCGCCTCGAGGAGGCCCACAAATGGCGGACTCGCCCGCGTCGGTCGCGACCGAAACTCCGGGTGAAACTGGGTCCCCAGGTAGTATGGGTGGTCAGCGAGCTCCAGAATCTCCATCCGGTTGCCCGATCGGCCGGAGAAAATCATGCCTGCAGCCTCGAGATCGTCGATGAATTCGAGGTTTACCTCGTATCGGTGGCGGTGGCGCTCCGTGCAGCTGGTGCCCCCGTAAACTTCCTGGGCGAGCGTTCCTTCACGTATCTCCGTGACGTGGGCGCCGAGGCGCATCGTCCCGCCCATGTCGTCCAAGTCTTTCTGTTCGGGCAGGAGATCGATGACTGGGTAGGGTGTCTCTTCTTCGAGTTCTGCAGAGTGGGCGCCTTCGAGCCCGAGTTCGTGGCGGGCGTACTCGACGACGGCCATCTGGAAGCCCAAACACAAGCCGAGAAACGGGACGTCGTTCTCCCGGGCGAATCTGGCCGCCTCGATCTTTCCCTCCGTGCCGCGGGCGCCGAAGCCACCCGGAACAACGATCCCGTCGACGTCTGCGAGCTGGTCGTCGTGGCCGTCGGCGAGATCTTCCGAGTGAACCCACCGCCTGGTGACGGACACGCGCTGTTCGAGGCCGGCGTGTTTGAGTGCCTCGTGTACCGACAGGTAGGCGTCCTCGAGCCCGTACTTGCCGACGAGTGCCACTTCGATCTCGCCTTCGGCATCCCGCGTGACGACGTCGCGCCACCGGCTGTCTCGGCGATCAGCCGGCGGCGCTCGTTCGTAGAGATTCAATTCGGCCATGACGTACTCGTCGAGTCCCTCCTCTTCAACGACCAACGGGACGTGGTAGATGTCGTCGACGTCGGGGTTCGAGAAGACTGCCCGCGTCGGCACATCACAGAAGAGCGCGATCTTTTCCTTGGTTTTGGGATCGAGACGATCGGCACACCGCCCGACCAGGATGTCTGGTTGGAGGCCGATCGACCGGAGTTCCTTCACGCTGTGCTGGGTGGGTTTGGTCTTCTGCTCACCGTTTTTCGAATAGGGAACGAGCGTGACGTGGGCCAGGAGAATGTCGGCTGGATCCTGTTCGTGGGCAAACTGGCGCAACGCCTCCAGAAAGGCCATTCCTTCGATATCCCCGACTGTCCCACCGACCTCGACGATACACACGTCACTCCCGGCGCCCACTTCACGGATCCGGCGCTTGATGTCATCGGTTACATGGGGGATGATCTGGACCGTCTTCCCGAGATAGTCACCGGCGCGTTCGGCCTCGATGACTCGCTGATATACCTTTCCGGTCGTGACATTGTGCTCGGCAGTCATGTCGATGTCGAGGAACCGTTCGTAATTACCCAGGTCTAGGTCGACTTCTGCCCCATCCTTGAGGACGTAGACCTCTCCGTGTTCGAACGGATTCATGGTCCCTGCGTCGACGTTGATGTAGGGATCGATCTTGACTGCAGTCACGTCGAAGCCGGCGTTGGCCAGGAGTCGCCCGGTGCTGGCGGCTGTAATTCCTTTGCCCAGCCCGGACATGACCCCACCCGTCACGAAGATGAATTTGTTCCCGAGGGCCGGGTCGTAGCCGGTCTCGTCTGGCATAGCGTTGGTGCGCCTGGCAGGCTGAAAACCGTTTCGACCGGGCCCATTACTCGCCCAATGGGCACAGCCAGATCACCCCCCAGAAACAGTTCGTGCTCCGTCACTGGAGACAGTGCTCACACAGGAATTGTCCCACCCTCGTAGCGACTGCGTCCAACTGGCCCCCAAACTGATGAGTTCCCGGCACGGTCGCGACGGCGTGGCCCCGCTCCCGGGCTGCCGACACAACGGGCTCCCAGTCGACGGTCGAATCGCGTTCACCGTGGAGAATTTGCACGGGACACGCAATGTCGTCGATTGCGGCTACGACGTCCCCATCTGACTCGAGCGTAGCATCCGGGGCCAGCGCGGACACGGCGGCTATGTTGTCGTCTGTGGCGGCCAAGAGGGCGATGCTAGCGCCGAAACTGTAGCCAAACAGTCCAACTCGTCCGTATCGCTCTCTGGCCCAGTCGACCGTTCGGCGCGCGTCCGCGATCTCCCCCGTCCCCTCGGCCCACGCGCCATAGTCCAAGCGACAACAGGCCACTCCCCGAGCCGTCAGCCAAGCCGACACCGCCCGAAGGCGACTATCGGACCGGGATCCACCCAGTTGTGGATGGGGCGGGCAGGCGACAACGACAGCATCGGCATGCTCCTCCCCGTCTCGGGAAACGACGACGTCACGCGGCCCTGGCACACGGAGACGGTCGCCCATAGACCGCGCAGTCGTGTTAGCCATTTAAGGATCGTGGGCTCCAAGTTCGTCGACATGGGCATCCTGTCGCGCGCGTCCTACGTCATTCGCTCGAAGCTCAATGCGGTGTTAAACCGCGCAGAGGATCCCGGACAGACGCTCGATTATTCCTACGAACAGTTGCAGGACGAGCTGCAGGACG
>CAZKGF010000218.1:0-4077 GCA_964552115.1 uncultured Halobacteriales archaeon | reverse complement strand
ACGCCACGAGGCGTCGTCGGTTGATGCGCCATCACACCGCCACCCATATCGTCATTCATAGTGCGAGACAGATACTCGGTGACCACGTCCGCCAGGCCGGG
This sequence comes from uncultured Halobacteriales archaeon, assembly GCA_964552115.1. GTDB lineage: Archaea > Halobacteriota > Halobacteria > Halobacteriales > Haloarculaceae > CAZKGF01. The sequence goes on along the minus strand of CAZKGF010000218.1, from coordinate 3,976 downwards.
GCCCAGAAGGGGACTACCTCCGCCAGGATCGACGTCAGACACCACGAGTCCGTTGATCGCGACCAGATAGAGGCGATCGAACGCGTAGCGAACGAAATCGTCCGAGAGAATACCCACGTCTCACAGTCGTGGCCCGACCGAAACGAAGCTGAGGCCGAATACGGCTTCGACATCTACCAGGGAGGGATCCCACCCGGCGAACAGATCCGGTTAATATCGGTGCACGATGATGTCCAGGCTTGTGGCGGGACCCACGTCGAACGAACCGGGGACATTGGGGCGATCAACATTCTCGGGACGGAGCGGATCCAAGATGGAGTGGTCCGGTTTACGTTTGCTGCTGGTGAGTCAGCGATCGAAGCTGGTCAACGAACGGAACGAATCTTACTCCAAACGGCGGAGATATTGGATGTCGATCCGGAAGCTGTACCTGAGACGGCTGAACGGTTTTTCGAAGAGTGGAAAGAACGAGGAAAGACTATCGACGAATTGACAGAAGAACTGGCCTCCGTCCGTGCCGGCGGCGAGTCCGCGGGTGAGGAAATCGAACTTGACGAGACGACGGCAGTCATCCAGCGCGTAGACGGTGGGATGGAGGAACTTCGTGCGACAGCCAACGCAATCGTTGACGAAGGGAGGGTGGCCGTAATTGGCTCGGGGGTCGATGGGGCGAAATTTGTAGTGGGAGTGCCCGATGGTGTTGATGTCGACGCCGGGACGGTCGTCGGGGAATTGGCCCGACGCGTTGGTGGCGGTGGTGGAGGCCCACCGGACTTCGCCCAGGGTGGGGGACCGGATGTCTCCAAACTGGACGACGCCCTCGCCGAGGCACCGGACATATTACGTCGTGTGTTGGAGGCAACCTAATCCGATTCCGAGAGATCGGTCAGGTATGTGTTCCGATCGAGGTCCTGGAACACGAGTTCGGCAATTACATTGGGTTGGCTGACAGCGCGGCGGTACACTGTGTAGATGGGGAGCCGCACTCCAGGAAATCTGAGTTCCCATTTTCGGTGGCACCCAGCATATCTCCGCCATTGGTATCTCCATCCCGGTTTTGGACGCACCGCACAGACGGTCCGGTTTTTAATGACTAGGTGTGCTAGTCGTTCGAGTGAAGAAATCTATTGAAGGCTCTGCAACCGTTTTATTGGGAATGACCCCATTCTCGGCGGAGTCGGCAGCGAGTGTGACAGCAGAACTCTGGGTTAGCTCGTGCCCTCCCTGTCGTCGTTGATCAGGATTGGTTGGATATTCCTGTGGGAAGTTGTGACCCATGTTTCTAGAGAAAATCGGCCGGAACCGCGTTTCTCGCCCGAATATTCGAGTAACCTCGGCACGGTAGACTTAAGTATGTCCTCCGGCGAACCACCGGACAAGCTACCCCGATGGTGCGAAAGAAGAAGCTCAGTCCGAGTGGCGCTAAAGACGAGGAAGGCGAGTACCACAACGTCCACATCAATCTTCACGAGGACGAACTCGCTGTCGCCGGGATGGAGATCGGTGACGAAGTGTTCGTCCGTGTGCGGGATAATAAGATCATCATCCAACGAGCCGATCCCGAGGATGTCGAACACGAGTTTTGAGCACCACTAATCGAAGTGGGCACCCACCGCACCCTGCCAGCGGCTTGCCACATTCTGAGAAGCCGTCGGTAGCCGGGTTGCCTTAATCAGGGATCGGTTGCCCCGGGATCGACAGCCTCGACGGGATGGTCCGGCTGGGAACTCCCTAGATCAGCAAGTTGATCCCGGCACGAGATGCCCGACGCGAGGACACGACGATCTGGGGCTTCGTTCTCGATTTGCTCGACCAGAGAGTCGCCCACAGCTGCCGACAGCTCGTAGTACTCCTGTTTGTAGCCAAAACTGCCCGCCATGCCACAACATTCAACGTCGGAGGTCCAGACGTCGAAGCCTCGGTCTTCGAGGACTGTTTCAGTGTACCGCTCGAGTTTGAGTGACCTGGCTTGGCAATGACTGTGGACGGCGACAGGTGTCCCGTCGACCGTTGGTAGTTTAGTGGGATCTGCTCCGTTTTCGAGCAGTCCGTACACGTATTCCATGATTTCGAAGCTGTGATCTGCGAATCGACTGGCTTGCTCTTCATCAAGAAGTCGTCCGTAGTCTCTCCGAAACATCGCGAGATCGGACGGTTCGATTACGACGATATCCCGACCGGCGTCCACATACGGCTCGAGTTGATCCGCAACGCCGTTGGCCTGCTGAGTCGCAGTCTGAATCATGCCCTGCGAAAGCGGGGCCCGGCCCGATTCGGGAGCTGATGGGATTTCGACATCACAGCCCAACGCTTCCAGCACTCTGACTGCTGCCCGGCCCCGCTTCGGTTCGACGTAGTTTGTATACAGATCGGGATACAGGACGACTGCAGGACCGTCTCCAGGCGAACTGGAGTCGCGCCCTTCGTGCCAATCAACGAGTGTTTCACGAACGAAGGCAGGGAGCGCTCGCTCCGGTGTGATCCCGATCTGACTGAGGCCCCAGCGTCCCACCCGCGAACTGGCTATCCAGTTCGAGACAGGGGCAGTTGCACTGCCGAGTTTCGCGAGTGTGTCGATATTGCCGAAGAGCCGCTTTTGGAAAGAAACGCCCCCGGGTTCCTGGTCCGGGGTCAGACCCTCGACGAGCCAGTCCATGGACGACGATTTGTCTCGGTTGATACGGTCGCGGACGACGGTGTTGATCCACGGGATATCGATCCCAACGGGACAATTCTCCACGCAACGGGTACAGCCTGTACAGAGGTCGTTGAACTCCGCTGCACTATCCTGTCCGTGGACACCGGCTTCCCATCCCGTTGCTATCCCCCCGGAATACGTCTCTCCCCCGAATGCGTGTCCTCCCACGTGTTGGAAATTCGCACAGGAGTTAGCACACGCTGAACAACGAATACAGTATAGCGTTTCCTCGAGGTGTTCGTCCTCACGCATATCGAGTCGGCCGTTATCGAGGAGAACAAGATGAAAATCTCGTTCGCTCCCGCTATCGAACGTCGGCGCATCGACCGGTGGCGTCAGCAGTGAGACGTAACTCGTGATGTCCTGTCCGGTGCCCGATCTGGCAATGAGTTCGACGAATGGCTGAAGGTCAGCCACGGTGGGGATGACCTTCTCTACGCCAGCGATCGCTACGTGGGTGTCTGTTGATTGGACGACTTTTCTTGCATTGCCTTCGCTCGTCACGAGGGCCATCGTGCCGGAATCTGCCGTAAGGAAGTTTGCACCGGTGATTCCGACCGATGCCTCCGCCAGCCGATCGCCGAGATACTCCCGGGCGAAGGCTGTGAGTTCCTCGGCGGTCTCGAGGGGGGGATCCGGGTCGAATTGTTTGTTGAACAGTGCAGCGATGGCCTCTCGGGACCGATGAATCGCTGGCGCGACGATATGGGAGGGTTCCTCGTCTGCGATCTGTAAAACGAACTCTCCGAGGTCGGTTTCCCACACCTCGCCGCCTTGGACTTCGAGTGCCTCGTTGATCTCGATCTCCTCACTGGTCATCGACTTCGATTTAACCGTGGTCCGGTCACCCGCGACGTCACAGATGTACGACCGAGCGTCGGCTGCGTCAGAGGCGCGATATACCGTGCCGCCATTTGCCTCGATGTTCTGCTCCAGTTCGTCGAGTAGTGCTGGCAACCGATCAATGGCGTCTTCCTTGATCGAACGAGCACGTGTCTTGAGTTCCTCGTAGTCGTCAAGATCGGCGACAGACTCGTACTTGCCCTGGTTGAAACCGGTCGTACTGTCGTAGACTGCCGACCCCTCATTCGCCAATAGTTCTCGGATCTGAGCAGCCTTCGCCGCTCGTCCCTCCTTTGCGCTCATCGGTCCGTCACCACCAGGACCTCGACTGACCGCGGGCCATGAGCCCCGTAAACAAGCCCACCCATGTCGGCGGTTGCACTTGGCCCGGTCGCAATGATTCGGGACCGCCGGTCATCGGGAATCGTACTCCCC
>CAZKGF010000217.1:0-4087 GCA_964552115.1 uncultured Halobacteriales archaeon | reverse complement strand
AGAACCACAGCCCGGTGTTCAGACCGGGTTAGGAAGGCAACATCGTCGAGCGATGTCGAATCCATACGCTAGCTATGTGAAACCATACCATAAAGCCATCCGGAAATGGTTGTTTCAACCCCGAATCTACGGTATACGATTCCGATCAGGACGTGGCCGTAATAGAGTGAAGGCGGTGGCAGCGAGAAGATGCCGATCCGTCAACCCCTGGGTACAGCTGTTGGGTGTACCTTTTGAGTCGGGCAGTCGAACAGGGAAGTATCGCCTATCGGTGGTTATTGTGTACACTTTAGGCCGCATATATGTCTAGGCGATTCGGAACGCACAGACCGATAGCTCCACCTGCGTAGTTATCGCACGCTGCTCATTGGATTGATTTTCTTGCTGTGAATTTTCGACTGTGGTGCACCCAATGCATGACTGGTTTAGACAGCGACGAACGCTTGGTTCATTCAAGTCGCTGTTTGGATGGCTGGCGTATCCCGGCGATGAATGAATACGTAGTTACCAACGGACCTCGAACGCGTCGTTCCAGAGTTCGGAAGCTGCGTCTTTACTGGCTGTAGAGCGTTTGGCCCATCGATTCTAGGGGTGTCAAGCGCAGACCGCCCACACCTTCTATAGATGATTTACCGATTTTCTCCGCCGGTTTCGACGAGTTCGGCGAACGCGTCCAGGCTCTCTGTCATGTCGCTCTCGAAGACCCGCACGAGTAGTAGCCGCTCTAAGAGCCAGCCGAGCGGCCGGAATTGGGGGAACGCAGTGATCTCGACGGTATGATCGAGGACCGTTCCACCAGTCCCGTTGGGGCGGGTTTCGATGGTCAACTCGACTGGGCCGAACGGCAGCCGGCCGACGTGGACCTGTCTGCCTGGTGGGTCGAACTCTGTCACTCGCCACGTGCTCGTTGACCGTTTTGGTCCCAGTGTGCTCACTTCCTCGTACACTGCGCCCGCCTCGATCTGTTGGCCCTCGACCAATCGGGCCTCCGTAACGATGGCGACCCACTCGGGATAGCGTTTGTAGTCTGCCATGAGTGCGAATACCGCCTCCGGCGGGGCATCGAGGTCAAGCGTATTGTGGACGGTTGGCATAATCGGGCGTTAGAACCGCTCACTTTCCCCATCAAGCGGCGGCCCGACCATCTCGATCCCGTACGCTTCGAGAATTGGCAGCAGTGCTTCGATGTCGGCCTCGTCTTCGACCGGCCCCCGATCGCCCGCCTCCTGCAGGTACTGCCAGTGGTTCCCCGGCGTGAAGATGAACAACACCTGCGCAGGACTGTCACCCGAGTTCCGGTAGGTGTGCGGGAGTCCCCGCGGAGCCACAGCATACGCCCCTGACTCCAGCACGTGCCGATCTTCACCTAGTTTGACGGTGAGTTCCCCGTCGATGACGTGCATCGCCTCGTCGTTGTCGTGGTGGACGTGTAACGGCGTCACGCCGGGCCCTGGTGGGATCGTGAACTCGACGAGGTCGTACTGGCCGTCGGTCTCTTCCCCAGTCGCCCTGACGACGACGTCTTCCGCGGCTGGCGACTGGAACGATGCTATCCCTGCTTCACCAGTGATGCGTGGTTCAGTACTCATGGGTCCACACCATGCCCGCCGCTACACTATCTATGAGGATAATGATACGTCTCGAAAGGATTTCACGACCTGAAAGTCACGGCGTAGCTGTCGGGTCAGGAGACCCGTTACTCGACGGCAACCGGGTCGGCGCGGTCCCGGTAGTGCTCCAGTGTCTCCCGCACGGCCGTTCTGACGGACTGGTCGTCGGATTCGACGAACGCACAGGGAACTCCGGCACTATCAAGCGGGACGATGCTGGCCACGTCATCGAAGAGTCCGAGCATCGCCGACACGGACCCCTCGTAGCGGTGGATGGCCACGCCATCGGCAGTGATCATGTCGCCGAGGTCGGCAGCCATCGCGGTATCGGCCATGGCAGCGTCGATGGCGTCGCCGGAGATGATCGCCTCCAGTTCCCGATCGTTCCCGACTGCCCAGTCCCGGTACCGCTCGACGGTTTCGGGTTGGGCCTGATTGCAGAGAAACAGGATTCGGTCGGTGTGGGCCAGCAGTTCCCGCTCCCGGCGGGTGTGGGCCGTCGCGTCCGTGGGGCTCGGCGCCGTTATTTGGGCGTCAGTGAGGTCCCGAGGGTCGAGGCCCAATTCGTCGAAGGGAATCCGGGGCGCAAGCTCGCGGATCTCCTGGACCGTTTCGAGAGTGGCCATCACGTCTGTGAACGCCTCGACGACTACGCGGCCGAGCGGGGTAAGCGTGTACTCGTGCCCGTTGCCGGCTCCGTTGTTGGCGACCCAGCCGCGCTTCTCGAACCCATCGAGAACCCGACCGATGGTCGGCTGGGAGACATCCGTAGCTTCGCGCAGTTCTCGGCGGGTCCGGTCGTCATGTGCCAGTTCCCATAGCACGGCAATTCGGTTGTTTGACCGAGACAGGAAGGCGAGGTCGTCTAGCGGTGGGTCGAGGTTGTCGAGTGAGAGCCCCATGGTACACACTCACACCCGCTACCGACACGATTGTTTCGAAAAGTATAATATTTATAATATTACTGCAGGTCGTCCCAGCGTTCTACCATTCGCATCCGTGGATGCTGCCCTCGTCACCCCCGCCGCCACTTGTTCAAAAAGCGGTGTTCTCCGTCCTCGCACCGACCGACCGGCTGCTGGGCTACCAAACGCACTATGGTACGTTCAGTCCACGGCCCCGTGAAGGGACTATAGCGCGCACCTCTTGGCCATTGTAGGTATACCGAAGCGAGGACGGATTCACGGCAAGAACCAAATCGATCGATCGAGAACGTACCGTCTGATGACAGACGACCGGTCGGACGAACTGGTCGACCCTCCAGATGCAGCACCCGAGCCCCTCGCGTTTCTGGTCGGGTCTTGGAACCGCTTCGGGGTGCTGAGCGCGCTGGCGAGAGGCCCGCGAACCCGCGACGATCTCGTTGAGTTGACGGAGACGTCACGCCCGACACTCAGTCGGATCCTTTCCGATCTGACAGACCGAGGATGGATTGTGAGGCGGAACGACGAGTACGAGGCCACGCCGAACGGAGCAGCCGTCGCCGCGGAGGTGGAGCAGTTCGTCGAGAACATCGAGGCCACCGAGACACTCGACGCTGCGCTTGATTGGCTCCCGATCGAGTCGCTTGGATTCGATATCGCCCATCTGGCGGACTCGGAATTGCTGACCCCGGAGTTCGAAGACCAGACCGGCCCGATGCGTCAACTCGCCGACTATATCTCCCAGACTGATCAGCTTCGGGTCGTTGCCACGGGTGTCACCTACGAGATCGTCGAGGAACTCTGCCGAGCCGGTGTCGCTGGCGAGATTAAGATCCGTTGTGTCCTCGACGGACGGGGTCTGGAGGGAATTCGAACCCATCCCGACCTAGTGGAGATGTTCGGCGACATGGTGGAGCTCGGGAACTGCGAGGCGTACCGTTACGCTGGAGAAGACGACTTGATCGATTGCAACCTTCTGGACGAGGTGGTGATGTTCTGCGGTCACGGCGACGACGGCCGGCCTGGAGGGATCCTTCTCTCCGATGATCGGACCGTCAGGTCGTGGATGGCGTACTATTTCGAACGGGTATGTGAGAACTCCGACCGTCTTTCAGCCGACGCGTTCACGGCGTGAAATGTCTTTCAGCCGGTAGCATAATCTCGATTTACTCGTGTGGTTCTTTCATGAGTCCACCACCGGCGTCGAGGGGCTCAGATATACCTCCCGAGCAGATCGTTCGTCCGATCCAGTCGATGCCCGTGGGGCTCTCGCAACCACGACGTGAAGCCGAGGCACTTGTGACGAGTTCGGAGGTCCAATCGGAGGTGAACGAGTGATGGGATCGGCACGTCAAACCCCTGTGACCCCTCTCGATCACGAAACGCGACGAGTGCAGGCGGCACGCGAGGCCGAACGAACCGCGTACGATCACTATGGGCTCGATTACACGGAACACCACGTCGAGCTATCCGACCTGGGGGCTCAGATCCGAGTCGTTGAGGTCGGGTCGGGACCGCCGGTCGTGTTGATCCCTGGAGGTGAAGGGATCAGCC
>CAZKGF010000216.1:0-4091 GCA_964552115.1 uncultured Halobacteriales archaeon | reverse complement strand
CCAACCAACTTACTGCCCATCGCTCCCGGACGTTACCGATGTCATCTTGTAACGATCGCACTTTTGCATCGAGTTTACGGACCCGGTCCGGTACCTCATCCGGCGGTGCATCCACGATTTCGGCGACTTCTTGCAAACGGGGGTCATCTGGTGAGCTGGAATCAATTGTTGATGGTTGGTCGGTGTGTTGCCATTGACGAATCGTCTCGGGATCAATCTTGGCCGCCTTGGACCGCCACCAGAAAAAGGCCGTAGCTGCCGCCAGTACGATCGATACCCCACTGAGAGCTAGAGTGAGCGCCGAACTCATTTAAGACGCCCATTACAACCAGGGGATAATATAGCGGGGGGTGCACATCACCCAAGAGAAGCGAGTACAAGGGTCCGAGGACTGGTATTCTGACAATTTATCCAAACGGGATGGGAGTATGAAGGTACTACAGGAATCGGATAAGGAAGCATGGAATCGGTTCGTAGAGGTCAATGGAGGCCCTCCCTACACGTCGTGGGAATGGGGTGATCTTTGTGAGTACTATGGCCACGTCCCCATACGACTCTGCGCCAAGTCAGAAGGGAAATCCTACGGATGTCTTCCCGTCGTGCACGTGAAGAGTCACCTATTTGGCAATGTCCTCATCTCCATGCCGTATTCCGAGCACGGTTCGACGGTGATCTCTTCCGGGGAACGGCGTGAAGAAGCCCGAAGGCTGCTCATGAATCGTGTACGGGAGCTCGCAGACGAACGAGGGGTCGAATACATCTGCCTCCGAGGAGCGAGGCATCCCGGGACCGAGGACTATCTACGGGTCAGCCAAGCGCTCACATTTGAAGTCGATGTCGGTCAAAACACGGAGCGTTTGTGGTCGTCAACGGAAACTCGGTTTCGGACTGCCGTCAGAAATGCCGAGGACCAAAACGTTCGCGTAGAGCGTGCCACCTCTGCCAGTGACGTGGCGGATTTCTACGACCTATATGCGGAGACGTTACGACGACACGGGATTCCACCGCACTCGCTAGGCTTTTTTCGTCGAATGTGGGACGTCCTTGACGAGCAGGATCGGCTTGAGTTACTCTTTGCTCGCCGGCCGGGCGATACCACCCCGATTGCCACCGCATTGCTGTTAACGTTCGGTGATAGGGTCCACTATAAACTCGCCGCGTCGAATGCCGACGGTCGCCAGTCGAATGCCGGGCCGTTAGTTCTCTGGGAAGCAATGAGGTGGGCTTCAGAGAACGGCTACTCGACGTTCGATCTGGGTCGGACTAGAAAAGGGACCGGCGTATACGAATTCAAGCGTTCGTTAAACGGACGAGAACTATATCTAGATGACTTATACTACTACCCCGGACAGTTCGTGCCACCACCGAACCCGGACCAAGGGGCATTCAGACCCCTCATCCGGCTCTGGAAGGAGCTCCCGCTTGAGTTGACAACGCTAATCGGGCCACATATTCGAAAAGGATTACCTTGAGCCAAATTCTGACCCGTTTCGACGGAAAAACGCGACGCTGTTAGCCACCGTTCTCCTTGAACCCGTACGATTGCCTTTCCATCATTTCGGATACTGACACGAACTCGAAGGGTTGAGCAAGAATCCGCTCAAGTGCCTTCCACATCCAGTCTCCAGTCCGCCAATATACCCTGATTGGGATGCCCTCGACTCGTGGGAGTTCGGCAAACGCCCAGGGATGAAAGTATAGTACTGGCACGATGTTCCGCCGAGCGAGCAGACGCATCCCGCGAATGGCGTATCGCACTCCGAGCAATCGCAGCCAGGCCCCAGTGAGCGGTAGCCGGAGGAATGGCAAAACACCGATAGGAACCTCGAGTAACGACTCCGGCGCAGTATTCTCCAATGCCGACGCTCGAGAAGGACGTAGAGTACGATACTCACCACCATAGAATCCTGGGATTGACCGCGCCGGCACTACACTGGAGTCGTAAGTATAGCCTGCTTCTTGGACCGACCTGAAGAATCCAACCGGCAGATCAAATGAAGGTGCTCGGAATCCCCTAACGGCCGTATTCGTGACGTCTTCTAGGCGCTCCCGTGAATCAGCCAGCTCCACCTCTCGTTCGATCTTAGAAAGTGATGATAACTCCTGATGTGTTCGGGTATGTGACCCGATTTCGTGTCCTCGATTTACGGCCTTCCGGATGGCTTCTGGATGACGCTCTGCGATGTCGGAGACGATGAACTGTGTAGTCCTGATTCCTTGATTCTCAAGGTTATCCAATAGCTTCGTGAAAGCATCCAACCCGATTGAGTTTCGTTCAGTCGTCCCCCGTGCCTGTCGATACGCTGGGAGATGCTCGAAGAATTCCACATCGAACGAGAGGATTGCGGGGCCCCATGTCATCTCTTGCGGTCCTAGTTTCCCGAGACGTGGGTGTGTCCCATTATCGATGATACTGAGTAGACTGATTGAGCCATAAGTGCTCTGTTTGTTTGAACCTCTCTTTCGATTTAGTTAGCCGAAAAATCTTGACGGCAGCAGAAATATTGTACCTTATCTTATCCAAGTTGCTAGTATCGCCCGTGTCAATCCAAGAGCATAATGAATTTGGGGTTTCTTCGTTCTACCAGCTTTCCTTTCGTGAATGACCAATGGGACTTCACGGATGCGTAATCCGTTCTTCCTCGCCTCGATGATCAGCTCAGGCGCGCTGAACTTCTCCTCCCGCAGCGTCATCTCCTCTAACTCCGACCCGCGAATCGCCCGGTAGCCGTTCGTGCAGTCCGTGATGTTCGACTTGGTCAGCACGTTGATGAGCCACGTGAACACTTGATGCCGGCTCGACGAACTGGCCCGTTCCCGGAGCGGTCCGCCCCGCGATAGCGCGAGCCCATCACGAAGTCCGCCTCGTCGTCGATCGGCCGCACCAGCGTCTCCAGTTCGCTCGCCGGGTGCTGGCCGTCGGCGTCCATCGTCACGACGATCTCCGCCTCGTTCTTGATCGCGATCTCGAATCCGGTGAGCAGTGCCCCGCCCTGTCCCTGGTTCAGGTGGTGTTTCACGACTGTCGAGCCGTTGATCTTCGCCTCGTCGAAGGTTTCGTCGGCGGAGCCGTCGGGGACGACGATGGGCTCGACGTGGTGGCCGTTCACCGAGAGCGGCAGCTTGAGCGTTGGCTCGACGGCGATCGGGAACTCCGTGACTGACCCGTCTCCCGTGTCGACATCGACCGGCCCCGTGAAGGGATAGCACCTGGAGTAGAACCTCGGGATCGGGACGTTGGGTATCACAGAGCTCGAGTACCGGTACCCTGCCGAGACGAGGGTCTGGTAGACCCGGTCATCGATCCGGCCGGTCGGCGCCCGGAACCCCTCAACCGTCCCGCCTGTGATCGACTCGATGGTGACTTTCGACTCGAAAATTTCCCCGTTCACCTCCTCGTCGTCGAGGTCAACGAGGGACCGGTGGTTCTCGGTGTGTGAGCTGACCTCGTGACCCGCGTCAACGATTCGTCGAACTGCATCGGGGTACTCTTGGGCGAGTGCGCCGACCACGAAGAAGGTCGCCGTCACTCCATGTTCGTCCAGGAGGCCGAGCAGCCGATCTGTCACCGCCGGAACATCGATGTCAATCTCCGGTGGATTCGCGAGCGATCGGTACGCCGGGATCTGCGTGACGTCCTCGTAGTCGATCCCGATGGCGATCGGCATTCTGCCCAAGCTATCGGACCCACGTCGCAAGAATGGTTCGCGTCAATCCCAGTGCATAACCGAGCTTCGGCTTTTTTGTCGTACCGGCCCTCCGCACCTCGACTGTGATCGGGATCTCTTCGATCCGTAACCCCTGTTTCCGGGCCTCGATGATCAGCTCTGGCGCGCTAAACTGCTCCTCAGTCAACGTCAACTCTTCGAGGGCACTGCCGCGGATCGCCCGAAATCCGTTTGTGCAATCAGTGATGGTGGACTTAGTCAATACATTGATAACCCAGGTGAACGCCAGGATGCCAGCCTGCCGAACGGTCCCATTGTTAGATCGGTCTGTCCCGAGATACCGAGAGCCCATGACGAAGTCAGCGTCATCGTCGATGATCGGTTTCACGAGGTTGTCGAGTTTGCTTGCTGGATGCTGACCGT
>CAZKGF010000215.1:0-4102 GCA_964552115.1 uncultured Halobacteriales archaeon | reverse complement strand
CTCGGGACCGCACTGGTGGTAAGTACCATCGTCCTCCCGAGCCTCCTCACGATCTGGGTTCGCTACGGCGGCGTGCCCGTCTCGACAACGGCCCGAGTCACCGAACCACGGCCAGACAGCGGTGACGATTGAGCCTGCGCGTCGTCGGGTCCAATACGGGCTCAGTCCCAACCCGCATGCATTGGGTGGAATGGTACAACACAGTCTCAGTTAGGGCAACAGGAGAGTGTCGGTCAATCGACCCGACGTAGCGCCTCTAAAACGGGGGCGGTGGGCTTGTCCTCGGCGTGGAACTCCCGACAGCTTAGAGCCGGCCGAGTTTGCGGAGTAACTGTCCTCGATACTCCTCGTCAGCGATGACACCCTTTCGTTCCAATACGTTGCGCTCGAGTTTGTCCAGTGCCACGCGAAAGGCCATGTCGGCACCGTACCCTTCGCCCGACCCGGCAGCCTGGCCACGGTTCGTCCGCAACCGAATTTGACACTGGATCAACGGCGTCCCACGGAGTTTCTCCTTGTGCTCGTGAAAGCGGACGTGGGCGTGTTGGACCTGCATTTCCTGGTACTTGTCTGCCACATCCTGGATTTCGACGCGGATCGTCTCCCTCGTCAGCGTGTCGAGTAAGGCGATATTCGTGATCTGGACGTCCAGATGCTCCTCTTCGGTATACGAGAGCGCCCGGAGCACGTCTGTCTTGGTGACGATGCCCTCGACAACCCGATCGTCGTCGGCCGGCGTGACGACCAACCCGGAGTAATCGTGTTCGAGCATTCGCGCGACGGCATCGCGAACGGATTCGTCGCGACCGACGGTCGTCACAGGGCTATTCATCAGGTCATAGACCGGGATATCGAGGAGGCGATCGACGTCGCCCGCACGTTCGCCCTGCGTGGCTTTGTCCATGTCTCGGATGACGAAGTCGACGACGTCGTGGCGCGTGACCATGCCCGTCAATAGCCCGTCGTCATCGAGAACGGGTAAGCGGGAGATACCGTGGGTCCGGAGGAGGTTGATGACCTGCCCGACGTCGGTGTCTTCGTCGATCGTCACGACGTCCTCGGAATAGATGTCCCCGACAGACAGAGCGTCGAGGTTTTCGAGGACGGCCTCGAGGATGGCGTCCTCGGTGATTACCCCCCAGAGGCGGCCCGCTTCGAACACGGGCGCGATCTTCGTCCCGCCCTCGACGAGAACGCGAGCCACCTCGCGGATGTCGGCGGTCCGTTCGACCTTGGGGGCCGAACGCGTGAGTGCACCCGCCTTCGTCTTGTCTTCGACGTGTGACTGGATGAGTTCCTGCTCGGTGATGATGCCCTCGTATTCGCCGTCGGCTGTGACGATAACCCCTTTCGGGTTGTTCCGGTCGAAGATCGACCGAAGCTTCCCGAGTCGCAGACCGACGTCGACATCGTCGTAGTCGCTGGTCGCGATGTCGGCTATATCCATAGAATGTATCCCGTGTTCAAGGTTTCGAGCGGACGCATACTAATCCTTCGTCACGGCGTTGGGGCTCTCAAAGACCCCGGACCCACCTCAGGCCACGGCCTCCTCGAGATAGTCGAAATGTCCGTTGAGTTCGATCCGGCGCTGGCGTGCAATAACAGTGGCATCGAGGAGTGGCCCCACGATCGCCGCGTCGAGGGCAAACGTGGTCGTCCCCGTGACGGTCGTCCCCTCGTCGGTGCCCTCGATAGCGAAGTGAGTCTCCATGGTTTCGAAGATGCCCTCGACCTGTTCGTAGGCGAAAGCCGCCTCTGTCTCCTCGAGGAGGCGACACTCCAAGTCGATCGAAAGGAGACCCACGTCGTTGTGGAGATGGATCCGGTCGCCCGCAACCCGTACCTCGTCGTATCCCCCGGCCTCCATGAACGCCGCCGTCTCGGCCATCGCTGCCCGGACCGCATCGGGATCGGCAGCGATCGTCCGCTCCAGGCTCACCGTATGCATCCCTCTGGAGTGAGAAGCGTCGCCGGCGTAAGTCCTGTTGTGTCGAACATGTTCGCCAACACTCTTCTCGCTTGAGGACCAAACCTAGACCGAACGACCATGCCTGAGGCCACACTCCGCCTGGACATCCCCGAGGGGGTTTGGATCGGGTCGATCACCCGCGAGTTTCCCGAGGCCACACTCCGAATTCTCGCTGCCACCAGCGATGAGACTGTGGGAGTGGCGCTGGCCGAAATTCGTGGGCCGGATCCGATCGCAGTCGTGGAGGCGATGGAAGCCGCCGAGGAAGTGACCAGTCTCGAACGCATCCAACACAGCGAGTCGACGGCGATCGTCCAGTTCGAAACGACGATGCCACTACTATTGGCCCCGGCCCGGGATTCGGGCGCGCCACCGGAGTTGCCGGTCGATATTGCTGACGGTCAGGCGATCTGGGAAGTTACCGCGCCCCACGACCGGCTCTCACAGTTGGGCGACCAACTCGATGGCTTTGGTATCTCCTTTACCGTCGAGTCGATCCGTCCACGGGTGACCGACGACCAGTTACTCACCGACGCACAGCGAGACCTGGTCGAACTCGCCGTCGAACTGGGCTATTACGATACGCCGCGGCGGACGTCATTGACGGACCTGGCTAGGGCTGCGGACATCGCGAAATCGACGGCGAGCGAAACGCTCCATCGGGCCGAGGAAACGATCATCAAGGAATTCGTGGAGCGGACGAGAGATGTAACCGAACCGGTGACCGCTGAGTGAGGGGTCTCGTCTGCTCAATCCGCGGCGAGTTTGCCACCGGCGTACCCGCCGATCGCGCCGACACCGACGCCCGTGACAGTCGTGATCGTCACCGCCAAGAACAGGAGGACGATCACTGTCAGGGCGATCCCAGCCGCCTCGACGGCGATCATGCCCGCGACGACGCCACCGAGGGCGAACAGTACCAAGAGAAGCACCGGTGCGATCACGATCAGGCCGGAGAGGGCGCCGACGGAGATGGTTCGATCGGACTTGCTGTGCTCCAGGTACCCCGCCACGGCACCGCCGATAGCCGAGGAAAAGGGGACGAACGACAGCAACCCGCTAACGGCTGCGCCCCTGACAGCGTTGGCCCAGTAGTCGTTACGCTCGGACGGGGTCTCGGCGTATCGGCTGTACGCACGGTAGCGGAGATACGCGAAGCCGATACCACCGATGACGAGGAGCGCCCCCGTGATGAGCAACCCCCATCCGACCCAGGTGACCAGGTTCGAACCGATTTCGACGAGTTCGGCGTCGGTAAACATCTCGGATCGAGTTGTCACGGACCGAGATGTCTCTTCGGCGACCACGTCGACGATCATCTCCCGGTCTACGACGGCCGTGAGGACGGTTCCGCCGACCATGAGGGCAAGCCCGCATATGGCGAACAGTGCGCCAACCAGGTAGTCCACAAACGGGGGAACGTCAGTGCTCGTTCCGGCCATCGCCTGGCCCGGTTCGTCTGGTGAATGTCCCATCAACTCGACGCTTCGTTCCACTGACTTATCAAGCCTGATGACCCGTAGCAACACAGGAAACAGCGCCGAGAGCGGGCGACGTTCAAGAGGCTGGGACACGTTCTTCGATACATGAATTCCGACCGATCCGACGGTGGCCTCGGGCGTGCAGTGATTGTGATTATCGCCGTGTTACTCGGCCTCCCCATCCTGTTCGGGCTGATTGCGATGCCCATGGGCCTGTTTGGATTTTGGTGGGATCACGGCATGATGGGTTCCGTCTCGCCCATCTTCCTCCTCCCGATGGCCGGAATCTGGTTGTTGATTCTTGGCGGGTTGGCTGTTGCACTCATCGCCATCCTCGGCCGGGATCGCTCGTCGTCTGCCGGTGAGGATCGAGCACTCGAGGAGCTTCGCGTGGCGTACGCCCGTGGGGAGTTGAGCGACGACGAATTCGAACAGCGGAGAGCCCGGCTGAAAGGCAGGGACTAGTCAAGCGGGCGACTTGCCGAGGCGGTCACGTCGATGGTAGGATTAGACCAGTTATTATCTGTATCTATCAGGTTTTCGTCGAGTATTGTGCAGATTTTCATCTACAGACTCGATGCAACTGATGTGGGGATCCGTCAGTTGATGGTACTCAGAAGTCAATATTCGAGGGCCTGAGTCCGTGGTTCGG
>CAZKGF010000214.1:0-4112 GCA_964552115.1 uncultured Halobacteriales archaeon | reverse complement strand
GGTCCTCGAGTGCAACGATCTGGCGGTAGACGACGGTCTGTGTTTGAACAGTAACGGTTATGGAGTTGTCTTTGATCCCGGGATCCCGGAGTCGATCCAGGATCGGTTCCACCGCGTTGGTCGGGAGGGGAAACTGAACAGCACAACTGTAGTCACGTCGGCTAGTTTCGTCAGTAACCGTGTATTCGATTCCTTCATCCTCAAGGACATCAAGGACTGTCTCCCGTTTCCCAGTAGGAATCGTCACGAAAACGAGCCGCGCCATGGTCCATATGACTCACCGGGTTCAGATAAATGATATCCTCCGGACGACCACCGGTGTAGACCGTCTTGAATAGTATCACGAAACTACCCGATGGCCGCTGGTATGGGGGAGCTTTCTTGGGGGACCCAGACAAGTAGATACCAATGGCCGAGTTGGAGCGACTTCTCAGAGATGCGCGTCTCAACGCACTGATCGCCTGGCTGTTGGTCGCCTTCATGGGGGTCACAGCCGCCTACGCGATCCTAACCGGCTCGTTTCTCTGGGGCGGCTTCGCTACCGTAGTGATCCTCGTTACGCTCCTGCCGCCGATACTCCGTCGCTCGGCAGTCGTCATGTTACCGTGGGAAATCCTCGTATGCGCGGGCCTTCCCATCCTTGCCCGGAGTATCCTCCCCGTGCCACAGTTCGGACTCTGGACGACGTACCTCTCGGTAGCTGCATTCGCGCTCATCCTCGCCGTCGAATTGCACCTGTTCACATCCGTCAAAATGTCACCTGGCTTCGCAATCTTGTTCGTCGTCGTCACAACTGTCGCCGTTGCAGGTATCTGGGGTGTGGTCCGGTGGCTCGCGGATCTCTATTTGGGAACCTCGCTACTTCTCGTCCCAGGTGTGCCCGAAGAAACCATCGAACGTGAACTCATGATCGAGTTCGTGATCGCGACGGTTATCGGCCTCATCGGTGGCGTCATATTCGAATACTACGTCCGTCGCCAAACGACAATCAACGAGCGCCTGCCGGCGGAGGCTACAGAATGAAACTCCGGGATTACGTCGGGCTCTCTAAGCGGAGGCAACATCAGGCAAGCTGGGCGATGCAGTTACTGCTCGTCGGTATCCTGTTCATCGGCATCGATCGGGGGAGTGCCACAGTCGTCGTCAACGCACTGGTGGCGATCGGCGTTGCGCAATTGCCACCACTCCTCCAGCGTAATTACGAAATTGCCATGGATCCAGCTCTCACACTCTGGGTAACCGCAGCGGCCTTCTTCCATGCACTCGGTGTCGTTGGGCCACCAGGCGGTGGCACCGGAACGTTCTACGGATCGATCTACTGGTGGGATCATTTCACTCATGCACTTTCTGCATCCGTCGTGACCGCTGCCGGCTATGCGACTCTCAGAGCTCTCGATAGACATTCGGACGCCATCGTATTGCCGGCACGATTTATGTTCGTATTTTTACTTATCTTCATCATGGCCTTTGGCGTCGCGTGGGAAGTCCTCGAGTTTGGGCTCGGTGAAGCCGCCCGATACGTCGGCAATCGGAGTTTGCTTACACAGTACGGCCTCGAGGATAGCATGATGGACCTCGTTTTCGATCTCATTGGGGCGATATTGGTTGCGGTTTGGGGGACCGCATACCTCTCCGATTTCTCCCAGCAGATCGAGCGCGTCTTCGGTACCAGGTGACAGAGTACGGAAGGGACCGATAGCCACTTCCCGTGGATGGAAACAATGTCTTCCGGGCCTCGGATCGTCATTAACTTGAACGCCCGACGTACCGTGCCCATCGACACCAAATGGGGATTGTCCCGGTGATTCCGTTCGTTAGTCTGTGGATGGTTCCAGGTCGATTCCCCGGACGCTCCCAACTGACGATTCTGTCGCCTCCTCCAGGGAGACCGCGGCCAGAGACTCGAGGCGGCGCAGTGCCTCCGGGCGGCCGATCGCAAACAGCGCGTCGTCCGCCGAGAGAAGCCGACTTCTGGCGGGAATCGTTTCGATGGTTCCTCCAGCGTCCCGGATGGCAATGATTGTGATGTCAAGGGCACCGATAGGGCTTCCCACGATCGGGCTATTGGACCCGATTTCGACGATTCCAAGGGTCTCGTCTTCCCGACGAAGCATCGCAGCGAACTCGCGGTCGGGATTTGACGTTGCCGAGAGGGTCATCAATCTGTGGTCGTCCTCGGGGTCGATGTCCACTGCGACCCCTTCGTCCAGTGCAAGCGTCACGAGCGAACCCACACTTGCGCGTAATTCCCCCATGCCGAGCCGTTCATCGGTTCCAGCGCCAGTTTTGTGCAACTGGACAGTATCGCCTGCGGATGCACTGAACGGCGGGTCGGCTCGGACAGCAACAGCAGCCGAGTCTGGGGGGAGCGTGGGGCCGATACCTGCCGGCCGTTGTCCAACGGCGAGATACTCGACTGCCCCCGCTGTCCCCACCTCGACATCGACGTACCCGATACCGTGGGCCTCTTTGAGCCGTTCGACAAGCTGGGATTCGAGTTCGTCGATGGTCAGCCCCCTGGGGAAATCCAATTGGCGCCCAGCAAGGAACTCCTTCGTCTCGGATGGGACCGGATCGTACCCAACGATGTCGTCGATATCAGTCGGGAGGTCCACAGAAATGAACCGACCTGTCGCGCGAACGATCGGGCTCAAACTGGGTTGGAACCACCTCCCTCGCGCAGTATTCGATCGTCCGATCCGATCGCCGATATGCCTGCCCCCATACGACGCAATCGCGGCAAGGGCCAACGCAGCGATGTTGAGTGCGGCCTCTCCAACCGTGAGTTGGGCCGCGCCGGCCCCGACGTACTGGACAAACACGAGTCGCGTGTTCAGATAGAGGGCTACGACGCCCCAGCCCACTACCAAGGTGGCGCCATCCGGGAACTGGGTCCGAACGCGGGATCGATAAATAAACGAGACGAGGCCGGTGACGAACCCAGCAGCGAGCGTGAGGCCGCCGATCCGCGCCACAGTAACGAACGCGTCAGTCAGGAACGGGTCGGCGAGGCTCATTCGGCCACCTCCGCAAATTCCCGCAGGTGTTCTGGCCGGCCCACGACGATTAGTGAATCGCCCGCATGGAGGATTGTTTGTCCCCCAGGACCAATGATAACCTCCGAGCGACGGCGGATTGCAAGGACAGCCACACCATACTTTTCCCTGAGATGGGCAGCCCCGATTGACGTGTCAGCTACCGCTGTATTGACTCCGACTTCTACCTGACGGAAGCGATTGCCATGCCGTTTGAGTACGCCTATTGCCTCAAACTCTGGTTGCCCACCTTGGGAGTGAACTGTCATGGGCGCAAAATTTGAACGGATGACGCGCCGGGCCTCGTCCTGGGACACGCTGAGCGTGATCTGTCCACTCCCACCAGTCGTCGTTGGCGCTTTGGGCTGGTCCGGCAGACCTGGCGCCTCTTCGAGCTCGTCGGTCGTCACCGACGATTCGACAATTGGAGGAGGCTCTTCCGTCGTCCGTGCGCTGAGGACGGGACCCACGACCGGAGTGTCGGGCAGGTGGAGCGTGACGGTATCGCCTCTGGACACCCCAGTCGGGAGGAGGGTCTGGATCGACACAGCCCGCTTGCCCGGTTCGACACGGCGTGAGAGCCCTGCTGCTGTCGGTGCTGCCCGAATCTGGGCAAGGCCACGCCCGGTCATCGTCACGGAAACCTCTGCTAGTTCGTGCTCCTCGGCCAGCCGATCTTCGAGGCGGGATTCCAGTTCCGACACCGGAAGGTTGCCCGGAAATCGCCACGAGCGGGTACCCATCTCCGCACGGAGTTCGTCGGAGAGTGGTGGATACCCCTCCATATCCAAAATCGCACCGGCGGGTCTAATTCGAACCTGCCCATAGGAATCGACACGATCTGCTAAATCCGCCGAGAGTCGGTCGACCCGGAGGGCCTTGAGCGTCAGTCGCCGCGGCGTCGCCGCTGCAAGTTTGTCCCCCTGACTGTGTGCCCAGAGACTCGCCATCAATATGACGAGAATTGCCGTAACCCCGGCCCAGCTTTCCGTCAGTTGTGGATCCACCAACCCCATGAGGCCCCCAGACACACCTGCCAAAGCGCCACCGAGAACTACGACCCCCAACCCAGGAACG
>CAZKGF010000213.1:0-4149 GCA_964552115.1 uncultured Halobacteriales archaeon | reverse complement strand
GCATCCGGTGACGACGAGGTCTCCCGGCGTTTGTTCGTCGAGTTCGCTCGCCCGATTGAGCATGTTCCGCTCGGTCTTTTCCAGTACCGTACAGGTGTTGAGGATGGCCACGTCAGCGGCAGCCGGTTCGCTGGCAGGATGGTGCCCCCCGTCGCGCAGCCGCCGCTCGATCTGGCGTGATTCGCCACGGTTGGCCGTACAGCCGTACGTTTCCACGTGGTAGCTGGCCATCGCTCGTTCGCATATCCCTTCGTGCGGCCGTAGAAAAGCCCGACGGCTCGATTGGACACCCGAGGGTTATAGCTGTTGGAGGATAACCTGCCTTCGTGGCACTCCGCTCGATGCGAGCACGTGTCCGTCCCTACCTTCCCTCCGGAGTGGGTATCGCAGTCTTTTGTTCGGGCGTCGCCAGCATGGGCCTAGAGATTCTTGCCGGTCGGATTCTCGCTCCACAATACGGAAATTCGATCTATACGTGGGGCACGATTATCGGCGTGTTTCTGGCGGCGCTGTCGATCGGATATTGGCTGGCTGGGCGCCGAGCTGGGACACACGCGTCTCGCGGCGCCCTTGCCTGGACGCTGGTGGCGGCGGCTGGCTACGTCGCGCTGTTAATCGTCTTCGCGGACCCCGTCCTCGACACCGTCGCCACCATTGGGTTACCCCACCGCTTTGCAGCGCTTCCTCCGGTAATCCTGTTGTTTGGGCCGCCGACGATCCTGTTGGGGTTCGTCAGTCCGTATGGGGCAGAACTCGTCGAGGCCGACAGTGTTGGCGACGCATCCGGCCAAATCTATGCGCTGGGTACAGGGGGTAGTATCGTCGGCGCCTTCGGGACGACATTCGTCTTAGTCCCAGCAGTGGGTATCGGGGGAATCGAGCTGATCTTCGGGCTCATTTTGCTCGTGGCAGCCGCCGCCGTTGTGCCGGGACCGATGACCCAACTCTGGGTTGGCATCCCCCTCGTCGCGATAGCGTTGCTCGTCGGGTACGGACTAACAGCAGGGGTGGCGAGTGGACCCCAGGTCGTCTACGAGACACAGACACCGTATCAACACTTACAGGTCGTCGATGACGACGGTATTCGGACGCTCTATCTCGATGGGGGTCCCCAGAGTGCGATGGACCTCGACGACCCAGATCGGTACGTCTTCGAATACAGCAAGTATCTCCATCTCCCACTGCTGGTTGCCGATACCACCGACGACGTCGATCGGGTATTGTTCATCGGTGGAGGTGGATTCTCCAGCCCCAAGCGGTTCGTGCGTAACTACGACAACGTCACTGTCGATGTCGTCGAACTCGATCCCGATGTCGTTTCGGCCGCCACGGCCTACTTCCGGGTTAACGAGTCAGATCGAATGCGCATCCACACGATGGATGGCCGAGTTTTCCTCCAGGAAACGAACCGAACCTATGACGCGATCGTTCTCGACGCGTTCCGATCCACACAGGTTCCCTATCACCTGACCACTGTCGAATTCTTCCAACTGGCACGGAACCGTTTGTCGAGCAATGGAACACTGGTAGCGAACATTATCTCCTCGACAACCGGTGGGGATTCGGCGTTCTACCGCGCGGCCTACCGAACGTTGGATCGGGTATTCCCACAGGTGTACAGTTTCCCGACGTCAGAGACGTCAGCACTACAGAATATCGAACTGGTCGCCACAAAGCGCATAGACAGGTTGTCAACCCAACAGTGGTACGCACGGAATGGTAACCGGTCGATCGGAGTGGATCTCTCGGCGCCAATTTCCCGTCTCCAACACACCGTCACGGTGGGTGAGGCACCCCTGTTAACTGACGATCACGCTCCGGTCGATTCGCTAGTGGCGTCACAGGTCGATACCAGATACGTGGTCGACAGGACGAACCAGTCTACGCAGCCGGCGATCGGTGCGCCGGGCTGACTGAGTTCGTCAGGTCCCTCGACGGAACTCCTCGACGATCGTTGCACCGTTCGAGGTCCCAATTCGGCCGGCTCCGGCCTCGAAGAGCGATTTGGCAGCAGACCAAGAGTCTATTCCGCCACTTGCCTTGACAGGCCGGTACTGACTCAAGCATTCGACATCTGCCACCGTCGCACCACCGTCGCCGAAGCCGGTTGCGGTTTTCAAAAAGGCTGCATCGGCCGACGCGACGACCGACCCGATGCGATTGAGTTCGGCGTTGTTCAACAGTGGCGCTTCGACGATCACCTTGACCGGGATCGGCACTGCCGAAACTACCTCGGCAATGTCTGCTTCGAGTCCTGCCTGGTTTCCCTCGAGATAACCGAGATTTGCCACGACATCGATCTCCGAGGCGCCGTCGTCGAAGGCTGTTCGGGCGGCACTCACTTTCGTCTCAGTCGCCGCCTGGCCGTGCGGAAACGCGATTACGGTGGTGACCGCCACTCCAGGAGCGTAGTTGGTAGATCGCTCAACCGACCATGGTGGGACACACGCTCGCATTCCCAATCGGATCGCTTCGTCGAGCACAGACGTAACCGCCCCCCACGACGTGCGGGGGCCGAGTACGGTGTGCTCAATCCGATCGGCGATCTCGTCCATAGGACGTCGCTCGGTGGGCGGCCCGAAAGTATTAGGGGGGTCAAATGACGGCGTCCACTGCGCTTTCGAGACCGTAGCGGATCGGATCGGTAGCCGGGCAGGACAAGGCGTCGCCGTAGTCTCTAACCGCGGTTCTGGCACGGTCATCGTCTAACGATCGAGTGTTCAATAAGCCCAGATCCACAGAGGCATCGGTCACTGGCGCTGCGACGGTTTCATACAGTGCTGCCACAGCATCGACCGGTTGTATCGGAAACGACTCGTAGCCGTGGATCGCCTCCCGCCCTGCCTCGTGACAGAGGACGAGTGAATCCGGTTGTGCTCCGTGGAGGATCGCCGTCGTTACGCCGGAGTAGGCGGGGTGAGCAAGCGCTCCTTGTCCTTCGACGAACAAGACGTCATTCTCGGCACGCTCGTGGACGAGTCGTTCGACGGCTCCCGCGGCGAAATCGCTGATGACGCGGTCGATCGCGATCCCCGCTCCCTCGATCATAATGGCTGTCTGCCCGGTCGGGACGACCGCCGCCGACAACCCTCGCTCGCGAGCGGCGTTTCGCAATTCGTAGGCGGCCGTCATTTTGCCAGTAGAACAGTCCGTACCGACCGTCAGGACGACCTGTGCGTCCACATCGTCTGCAGTCCCAGCGGCTACCGAGAGATCGTCTGGTGGCGAGCGGACGTCATGAAGGGTGCAGTCGTATCGATCCGCGAGTGCGACGAACTCGTCGTCCTCGTTCAACAGCTTGTGAAGACCAGCGATCACGTCACACTCCCGTTCGAGGGCTGTTCGGACGTCACCTCGCCACGTTGGATCGAAGTCGCCGCCGATCGGTGCAATCCCGATGATCAATGCGTCACAGGGCGGCGCTTCTGCCATGCTCGAGACGATGGGCGCATCCTGGACCCCCGAAACGTAGTCACGAACACAGTCGCTGGCGGTCTCTCGGTCCAGGAGACAGACTACTTCGTGGTCTCCGTACCGGAGGAGACCCACTGCCGTCTTCGCCCGGTCGGGAAATTGATCGTGGGCGAGGATGGCAACGCGCATACTGATTACCTACGGGGAGGGATCATTAGCATCCGGGATTACAGCGCTCGGAGGCGAACCGTCCAGAAGGACGCGTGTGCGTCGTCGAGTGCGGCTTCGGGGTCACCAGTCGCGTCGACCGGGCGCGTCACCGTTGCGACGTCCGAAAGCTCCCAGAGGACTGATCGTTCGCCCACAAGGTACAGCCGATCGACGGTTCGCTCGTCGAGGGCGGCACGGCACCGTTCGAGGTGATCGTCGATTTGCTCGTCTCTGAGCCGTTCGAATCGGGCTTGCGAAAAGCCACCTTTCGAGTGTTGATCCTTCAGTTCACTGTCGAACCCATGGAAGGCGGTTCGTTCACCCGCGTCGTATGTCCCCATCGCAAACATGTCTGATCGGACCAGCGCGAGCGTGTACTTCCCCTGTGGTTCGAACCAGTCGCGTTCGAACTGAAAGGTTTGTTCCCACGTCGCGAATTCCGTGGGTGGGTCGGGCACCGACAAACAGGCTCCGAGCAGATGGGCGTCATCAGTGAGCGCTAAACAGGGGGCTGCTCTGCGAACG
>CAZKGF010000212.1:0-4162 GCA_964552115.1 uncultured Halobacteriales archaeon | reverse complement strand
GCGCAAGGGGTCGTGGGCGACCCCGGTCACGGAACGCGCGTAGCTGTTAGTGACGACGGAGGCACACGCCTCGACTCGGAACGGGGAAGCGAATCGTGGAGGGAATCGCCGACCGTGACCGACCAGACGCCTGATGTGGACGCGTTCGACCGCAATGCGTCGGCCTATTCAGACAGTGCTGTCCACCGGGCTGGAGACGATTTGCGGACGTTGGCAGACTGGTGTGCAGGGGCTCAGTGCGCGCTCGATATCGCGACGGGAGCCGGTCATACTGCGGCCGCTCTCACCGGTGTCGGGATCCCCCGAGTACTCGCCACTGACGCCGCTCCAGAAATGGTTTCCACTGCAAGGGACCGGGAGGCCAGTATCGGTGGTATCGTGGCAGATGTCCACGAACTCCCGTTTGCGTCGAGTTCGTTCGACGCCGTCACGTGCCGGATCGCGGCCCACCACTTCCGTGGGCCCACAGCGTTCCTCAGCGAACTGGCTCGCGTGACGATGGACGACGCCACAATCGCTTTCGAAGACAACATCGCGCCACCAGATTCGACGGCCGACGCGTTCATCAACTACATCGAGCGGTTGCGAGACCCCACACATGTCAAATCCTATCGAGCCACCCAATGGCGAAACTG
Organism: uncultured Halobacteriales archaeon; assembly: GCA_964552115.1. GTDB lineage: Archaea > Halobacteriota > Halobacteria > Halobacteriales > Haloarculaceae > CAZKGF01. The sequence goes on along the minus strand of CAZKGF010000212.1, from coordinate 3,527 downwards.
GTTCGAGTCGAACGGATTCACTGTCGAGGTCACGCACCGTCTAACCCGAACGATCGACTACGAGGCCTGGATCGAGCGCCTCGATACGCCTGCAGACCGGCGCCAACGAATCGAAGCATTGTTCGCCCACCCACCACCCGGCGTCGCCGATCGATTCGACCTCAAATACGACGGATCGCAACTGACGAGTTTTGAAAGCCCCAAACTACTGCTACGAGCCAGCCGTGTTCGCAATCGCTGACGCGACGAGCGGAGGTTAGTGGTTACACACGTTACTCGAAATCTGCGCCGACTGCCTCTTCAACCGACGAGAATCCATCCTCGCGAAGCAGGTCCACTAGGCCCCGATTGATTCGCTTCGCCGTTGCTGGCCCCCCATAGACGAATCCGGTGTAGAGTTGTACGAGCGATGCACCGGCGCGAATCTTTGCGTAGGCCCCTTCGGCATCGCTGACGCCGCCGACACCGATGATCGGTAGATCCGAATATGCACCAAGGTGGCGGATCGTTTGCGTGGCTTTTCCTTCGAGTGGTGCCCCACTGACCCCACCCCATTCGTCCCGATGTCGCCCCGTTAATCCGGCGTGATCGGTGGTCGTATTGGTAGCGATCAACCCATCGAATCCCACCGATTCGACGATATCTACCAGTTCTTCGAGTGCAGGGCGTGTCGCGTCTGGCCCGATCTTCACCAGGATCGGTTTGTCATCCTCGTTTTCGTCGTCCAGGGCATCGAAAATCGCTTCGACGTGTTCGGGGTCGTCCTCGTCGAACTCCTCGGGGGTATTTGGGCAGGAAACGTTGACGACGAGGTAGTCCGGAAACGGTGCTAGCCGCTCGAACACGCGCCGATAGTCTTCGACGGCCTCGGATTCACTCGACGTGTTCATCGAGCCGATATTGACGCCAATCGGTACCGCCGGCGTCCCCTGATCGAGAAAACGGTCACGCACCCGGTCTGCACCCTGACTGTTGAACCCCAGGCGGTTGATAAGGGCGTTGTCACGTGGGAGGCGGAACAACCGAGGCCGTTCGTTCCCCGGTTGCGGGTAGGGGGTCACTGTTCCGACCTCGACAAACCCGAATCCCAGATCGCTGAGGCAGTGCATCACCGCTGCGTTTTTGTCGAATCCAGCAGCTACGCCCAGGGGATTTGGAAAGACAGTGTCGAACACCTCTATCTCCAACATCGGGTCGTGAAACTGGAACGACCGACGGAGCGCCGACCGAACGAGACTGGAGGACTCGGCGACAGCCATGACCCGTTTACTCAGCTCGTGGGCCCGTTCGGGCGGTAGTGCAAACAGGAGCGGACGCACCCGATCGTAGATGCCCATCGGTACCCGATGGGCCAGTGAGTACCAAAGGTCTTCGGGAAAGTCGATACGGTTTTTGTGACAGCGGCGTGATCTGCGCCAATGCCTGCTGCCGTCCGTTCAGCTCGTCTCCCCGACATCGATTCGATCCAGCGGATCGCCAGCCACGCCTGGCACCGAGCCCACGCACCGATCATCGGTACGGAGACGGCGGACGATTTTCTCGACGAGTTCTACGACTCGGCATCGATCGAGGAACGCGTTCATCGGGACGACATGGACCTCCTGGTCGCCATCGACGCTGAGGAGGTAGTCGGATTCGGTCTGATCGTCCCCGCTCAGGATCGCTCTGAGGTCAGTCTCGTCAACCAACTCTACGTCGAACCCAGCCGATGGGGGAACGGAATCGGCCAACGGCTCTTGGACGCCATGGAATCCCGAGCCCTCGCGGACGGCGCAACACGGATCGAGCTGAGCGTCATGGTTGGAAACGAGCAGGCCATCGGATTCTATGAGGCAGCCGGGTATACGCACGTCGAGACGGAATACGACGACCGGATCGACACCGAGGCACGCCGCTATGCCAAAGACCTCGATACCGACGCCGAGTGACTGAGCCGAGCACTACTCAGAGCGGACGGTAGATTCACCTTCCGGGCGCCGGTTGTCTTACTCGATCAAATGGCGACGCACGAATTTCGGCTGCCGGATGTCGGGGAGGGCGTAGCCGAGGGCGAATTGATCGAGTGGCGCGTCGAGGTAGGTGAACCCGTAACAGAAAATCAGCCAATTGCAGAGGTCGAGACGGACAAGGCGGCCGTAGAGCTCCCATCGCCGGTCGACGGGACCGTCGCCGAACTCCGCGCTCAGCCCGGCGACATCGTTCCCGTCGGGGATGTCCTCGTGGTCTTCGACGTCGAAGACTCGATGGACGGATCGGCCCCACCTCCCACCGAATCGGTCGATGAAGAACACACTCGCGCAGTCGCCGCGCCCAGCGCCCGTCGCCAGGCCAGAGAGTTGGGTGTAGACATCGATGGACTCGCTGGTACAGGTCCAGGAGGTCGCATCACCGAAGCGGATGTTCGAAGTGCAGCTCAAACCGATGCTGATGACAGCCAGCCAGCTCAACATACGTCGGACACACAGACAACTCGGCAAGCCGACGAGTCCACGGCAGAACCGCCACGCGAGAAGACGTTGGCTGTGCCAGCAACGCGGGCGCTCGCCGAGGAATTAGGTGTGGACATCGACGCCATCCCGCCGACCGAATACCGTGATGGGACAGCCTTCGTGTCCGAGTCCGCAGTTCGGAACTATGCTACAGAAGCTGCCTCCGAGGCCGAACCAACCGGCGTTGACACCGAAGCTGACCAGCCTGAATCGGCCCAAGCCACCGCTGACGAACCGGCGCCGGGCGTCCGCGTCCCCTACCGGGGGACTCGCCGGACCATCGGCCAGCGGATGCAACAGTCGAAATTTACCGCTCCGCACGCCACGCATCACGACCTAGTAGACGCGACCGAACTCGTCAGCCTCCGGGAGCGTCTGGCTCCTGTGGCCGAGGAACGCGGGTTTGGCCTCACCTACACCCCGATTTTCTGCAAGGCGCTGGCAGCCGTGCTTCCCGAGTTTCCGTTAATGAACGCTCGACTCGACGAAGCCGAGGAGGAAATCGTCTGTCACGACGAGTACCATATCGGTGTTGCCGTCAATACACCGAGTGGCCTCGTAGTCCCGGTCGTCGAGGACGTCGACGTAAAGTCACTCGCGACGGTCGCGTCGGAACTCGAATCACTGGTCGAGCGAGCTCGTGAGCGTCGACTAGACCCCGACGAATTACAGGGAAGTACGTTTACGCTGACGAATCCGGGTCGGCTCGGTGGGGAGTTTGCGACGCCGATCATCAACTATCCAGAGGTTGCCATCCTCGGGACGGGTGCCATCCGTAAACGGCCGTGGGTCGTCGACGAAGACGTTGAAGCACGTGACGTCCTCCCGCTTTCAGTTTCCTTCGACCATCGAGTGATCGATGGTGCGGTCGTAGCAGAGTTCGTGACAGACCTGAAAACGCTCCTCCGTGACCCGACTCGACTCATGCTCGAGTAACGCCCGATGCAGAAACTTAGCGATCGTCGGGCATCTCAATTCGATAGGCGAACATTACACAAGACACAGCGTCGCATCCGGCCATACGCTTTGTACGAGGAC
>CAZKGF010000211.1:0-4167 GCA_964552115.1 uncultured Halobacteriales archaeon | reverse complement strand
GCGGAGTTCATCGAGGTCGTCCGCTCGTTCGAGGACTTCTGGCTGGAACTCGTGAAACTTCCCTCAGGTAAGCGACGATGACCACTCCGGGCACCCCCCACGTCCTTCTCATCGAGGATAATCCGGGCGACGTCCGACTCATCGAGGAGTTCCTCCGAGATGTCCCCCAGACCTCGAACCAGGAGAACGAGACGAGCGGAGTACCATCGCTCCAACATGCTGACTGTCTGACGGCAGGGCTCGAACAGCTCGAGGAGCACGAGTTCGATGTCGTGTTACTCGATCTCGGACTGCCGGAGAGCAAGGGGCTCGAAACGCTCGAAACGGTGCTTCAGCACATAGCGCACACGCCAATCGTCGTCCTGACCGGCCTCAAGGACGAGTCGGTCGGTATGCAGGCCGTCGAACAGGGGGCACAGGAGTATCTCGTCAAAGACGAAATCACGAGTGCACTCTTGCAGCGGTCGCTTCGCTACGCAATCGAGCGGCAGAACCGCGAGCGACGAGTAACCCAGCAGCGCGAACAGCTCGCGGCGCTCAATCATCTTAACGCGATCGTCCGCGATATCAGCGAAGCGCTGGTTCAGCAGTCCACTCGCGACGAGATAGAGCAACTGGTTTGTGACCGCCTCGCTGCGTCCGAATCGTATCGATTTGCCTGGATCGGAACCCTCGACCGAAACAGTCGAGAAGTCACCGTCCGAGCCGAGGCTGGCGTCGAGGGGTATCTCGACGAAATCACGATTACCGCCGACGAGGGCGAAACGGCCAACGGGCCGACCGCGAGAACTATCAACTCCCAGGAGATGCAGGTCGTCCAGCGCATCCCCACGGATCCCGAATACGAGCACTGGCGGGATCGTGCACTCGAACACGGCTTCAAATCGTCAGCGGCCATCCCCATCGTCCACGAAGATATCCTGTATGGCGTATTGAACGTCTATGCGGCGCGTCCAGACGCCTTCGACGGTCAGGAGCGCACGGTGATTAGTCAGCTCGGCGAGACTATCGGCCATGCAATCGCTGCACTTGATCGGAAGGCGGCCCTGATGAGCGATGAGACTACCGAGATAGAGTTTCAAGTGCAGGGCATACTGAAACGGATGGGCGTATCCGAAGTCCCGAACGGCTCGATCACGTTCGACCGGACGATCCCCGTCGACGATGGGTCGCACCTCGCATACGGCACGGTGACCGAGGATGCGGTTGCGATTTTGGAGGGTCTCGCCGAGCAGGTTCCACACTTCGAGGACGTCAAGATCATCGACGAGAGCTTCGGCACTTCTCAGTTCGAACTGCACCTCTCCAAGCCACCTGTCATCTCGACGCTGGCCTCTCAAGGTGGCCGTATCCAAAAGGCGACCATCGAAGACGGTGATTACCACCTCGTGGTTCGTGTTCCCCCTGGTACGGACGTGTGGCGGTTGACCGATGCAATGCAGGACATCTATCCCGATACCGAAGTGATTGCCCAGCGCCAGACGACCCGACGTGAGGAGTCAACACAGCAGGTTCAGACGGCGGTCACGGACGACCTGACCGAGCGCCAGCGAACAGCGCTTGAGACGGCCTACTTTGCCGGGTTCTTCAACTGGCCGCGAGACAGTTCCGGTGAAGAGGTCGCCGAGTCGTTAGGCGTCTCGGCCTCGACGTTCCATCAGCACGTTCGCCTGGGCCAGTCCAAACTTTTGGAAGCGCTCTTCACTAAATCGGCGGAAAACGGTTGAATTATCGGGCGAATAATAGTTGGATTTTTGAACCAAATCTTTGGGGGAACGGGTCTATGGCTCTATAGGAGTAATCCATACGTACATCATGAGTAACGAACCGCAGACAACCAACGCGGTGACTCAAGTATCGATTACTCCGACACTGACGCTAGATACGATCTTCGACGCCCTCTCGAATCCCCGCCGACGAATCCTCCTGACCATCCTGCAAGACCACCAGCGACCGCTCCTGGAGAGCGACCTTGCCGCGCAGATCGCCGCTAAAGAGGCCGACAAACCGTCAGGAGAGGTAACCGAAGAGGAGCGACAGCACGTCCTCACCGATCTCCGCCACAATCAATTACCGAGACTGGCTGATGCGGACATGATCGCACGTGATCGTGACAAGAATACGGCCTCTATCGTAGCTCACCCCGGTCTTGAACGCGGTATCTCTGGACTTCTTCGCTCCAAGGTGAGTGAGGGCGAACAGACAAAGGACGTCGTCTTCCGATGCCTCGCGAATCAGCGTCGTCGGCTCGTAGTGTCCGTTCTCGACCAGGACAGCCAGCCAGTTACGTTGAGTGACCTTGCGAAACGGGTTGCTGCCCGAACGGACGAGACACCGACGGCGGGCGGCACCGACGCCGCCGTCGAACGTATCCGCACCTCGCTCCATCACGTTCACCTGCCGAAGCTGGTCGAGGCCGGGATAGTCGACTACGATATCGAACAACAGCTCGTGAAGCCCCGGAAACTCCCGCTGTGATATCGATAACAAATAGTTGGTGTAGGGGCTAAGTGATACTGCTTACCCACCGATAGGCTTCTATACGTTCGCTCACACGATGAGATATGGATTCCTCCCCGGAGAGAGAGCACGGCCGGGTCTCGGACGAGGTTACGGGCTCGGTGGAAACGGACGGCGGCGCGGAGATTGGGTTCGACGAAGCGGCACTCTACGGCGTCGTGCGAAAGGCCGTCGAAGACGCCATCCTCAGCGCCATCGGAACGTTGCTGCTGGTCGGCGTTTCGTCCGTCATCGTGTGGGTCGGGGTTACCGTTCTCTTGGAAGCGGACGCGCTGTTCGGAACGGCGTTCGGTGCGGCCGCCCTCCTTCTGGGACTGTACCTCGCCGCCGCGACGCTCAAAATCATTCCGCCAGTCCGCAAATGGTTCTGATTGTCAGCGCAGAAATGACCGAATAGTTTTAACCGGTCTCAGATTGACCCTCCCCTGATGCTCAAACTGTACACGCGCCTATTCTGTCCCTACTGCAGGAAGGTGAAACGCAAGCTCGACAACCTAAATCTCGACTACGAGACCCACCGAGTCTCGTTCCTCCCGCCGCTGCGGTCGGAGGTCAAGGAAGTCAGCGGCCAGTCGAAGGTTCCGGTTCTGGTCGACACCGAGCACGGTGTCGACGGGATGCCCGAGAGCGACGACATCGTTCGATACCTCGACGAGACGTACGGCTCAGAAGATGGGTAGCAGTTAAAATCCGTTATTCGGGTTTCAACGCTCGAATGCACAGGAATGTCGGTTGGTTCAGTCGTTTTTTATAGGATTCCGGCTTCTTCTCTTCGAACGTCGCTTTCGGCTTCGGTTCAACCAGTTCGTCCAGTTGGAATCCGGTTTCGATGAGTGGGTTGACAATCGCAGAAAACGGTCGGCGATAGAATGGGACATCGATTTCCTCATTAGAGACTTCCCACGTCATACGTTCTCGTTCGGTCTCGAAGTAGTTCACGTCCTCGAACACGACGTAGTCATCGAGCGGATGGTGGGTCGAAAATACGAGAAATCCACCTGGCCGGAGAATACGAGCAAACTCCGTGAAAGTCCGACGCCAGTCCTCGATGTAGTGGAGCGAAAGACCACAGACGATACCATCGAACTCACCGTCGTCCGAGAACTCGAGGGGGTTTCTCATATCGGCTCGGCGAACGGTTGTTCGACCGCCAACTCGTTGCTTCGCCTGTTCGACCATCTCTTTACTCGCATCGACAGCGCAGACGTCTGCCCCCCTGTCACTCAGCCACGCCGCGTATCGACCGCGTCCGCAACCCGCATCGAGGACTCGTTTTCCTTCTACGTTTGGAATGAGCTCCGTCGTTGCCGGGAATTCCAAGTCCGCACAGTACGGGTCGTCTTCTTGCGTCTGGTACGATGACGATAACCTATCGTAAGCGTCCTCTACGGTGGGATTCTCGTCGGGTGGCATGAACACGTTTATGAGGGAGTTCATGAATTAACCGTTGCGATTCCGATGTCGAGTTACCCGGTAATAGGTGTCAGTTTCGCGACGCTCAGTTCGAGACGCGCTGGCCGCTGCTGACGGAACCACCGGTAGGGGAACTGTCCGAATCGCCGTAGAGCGTCGTGACGTGCTCGCCGTCGTGGTAGACGAGAATCGTCCAGGGGTCGTCGCCGGCGGGAATCCGCATGTTCGCCTCGT
>CAZKGF010000210.1:0-4221 GCA_964552115.1 uncultured Halobacteriales archaeon | reverse complement strand
TAGAAGACCAATATAACGAGATGGGGGAACCGATCTACGTAACGCAGTCGGACAATCAAGTCAGAGTGCTCGATATCGACGACGAGTTACTTGCAGACGAAGCCGGTGTTGTGTCGGGTGACCGCACCTCTGACCGCGGTGTCCAGTAAACTCACGTGGCGTCGGTCGTAATGATCCCAATCGAACGGGTCTGAACGGCAAGGTCGAGCTAGGGGTAGCCGAGGTACTGTTATTCTAAGGGGTTCGCTGTCCATCCCGTGATATGGCGCCTGAAGAAGGTGCAGTTCACACGGCCGAACGGATCTTTCACCGGGAGGATGTCAAACAGTTCGCGGCGTTGTCTGGCGATACCCAGCCACGCCACACTGAACCAGATGCCGAGGGACGGGTAATGGTCCAAGGGTTGTTGACGGCAACGCTTCCGACGGAAATCGGGAGCAAGCTCGAGGTCCTCGCCCGAAACATAGAACTCGAGTTTCAACGGCCTGTGTATACCGGCGAAGCGATACGGTGTACCTGGACCAATCGGACGGTCCACCGAAACGGCGAGCGATTCGAGTTGATTGCAGACATCGAATGTACGGATTCCGACGGCAAGACTGTGTTGCTTGCCACGGTCGAGGGCGTGGTTCAGGGAGCAGACTAACGATTCAGTGGACGGAAATCTCACCGCCCTCAAGGGAGTCGCGATGGTTCCTCACCATTACTACGGCTCGGTCCCGGCCGGGACGGATTCTGACACTCGTGGCCATTGATCACGAACTGCCCGTTTCACTGGATCTGTGTCCTACTGATCACGAGATTTATGACACCGAACAGTCCGAGACTCTTAGTAGGTGCCTCTCGAGTAGACGACTGATACATGTCTGATGATATCTCTGAGGAACCCCGTGTCCCTATTCACTGTGATGTCTGTGAAACCGAAACCCGGGTTCCCCTGGACGATCTGGCCGACACATTAGAACGCCACAACGACCGACTGCACGATGGAGACCAGGTTGCAGAGGTTGATCCTGCCATCGCTGACCAATTGGCAGATCTGGTTGCCGAGGACCTCGGTCTCATCCCCTGAGGCCGGGGACAAGCTGGCCACGAATCAATAAGTTTCACTGGACGTACCCAACGTTAAGGCTCCCCCACCCCCAAATACCGAATATGGCCCGGACAGGGACGCTGCCCGGGACCGACGACGATGAGTCGCCGGTTATCTGTCACGTGGATATGGACTGTTTCTATGCGGCCTGTGAGCGGTTGCGAGAACCCAAACTCGAGGGTGAACCCGTAGTCATCGGTATGGGGTACGAAGCAGACGAACCCCACGGCGCCGTGGCGACGGCGAGTTACGAAGCCCGAGAATTCGGGGTGGAGAGTGCACAAACGATCTCAAGAGCCCTAGAACGCTTGCCTCGCCGTGGAGCTGCCACCAAGACTGACACCATAGAACGAGCGGAGACCGGGTATTACCGACCGGTCGACATGGAGTTTTACGAGGAGGTTGCGTCCGATGTACGCGCTATCTTGTCCGAATCCGCGGACGTCCTCCGAGCGGTGAGCATCGACGAAGCGTATCTGGACGTCTCATCGACGGTTGAGTGGAGGAATGACGAACCTCGGTCGTTCGCCGCCGATTTGAAAGAACGCATCGAGACGAACGTCGGCGTGACACCAAGTATCGGCGTTGCGCCCGCCATGAGCGCCGCCAAAGTGGCGAGTGATCTCGACAAGCCTGACGGGCTTGTGGTGGTCGAACCCGGTTCAGTCAGGGAATTTTTTGCACCCCTAGATGTCGACCGCGTCCACGGGGTTGGCCCGGTAACCGCGGCTCAGTTACACGAACTTGGCATCGAGACGGCTGGCGATCTCGCCGACTCGGACCGGGAGACGATCACCGATCTGCTCGGGGAACGGGGTCGGGCGATCAGAGCATACGCCAGAGGAGAGGACGACCGGGCGGTCGAACCGGTTGGCGAGCCAAAAAGTCTCTCCCGAGAATCGGCGTTCACTGAGGCGACGGCAGACCGCGACCGTCAGCGCGAACGCGTTGAGGCGCTGGCAACTGCCGTGGCCGACCGAGCCAGGCGTCGGGATGCGTTGTATCGAACGATCGGGATTAAAGTGGTCGAACCACCGTACGACGTGAACACTCGGGCCCGGTCATTGCCCGGCCCCGTCGAGGACGCCAGCCTCGTCCGCGAAGTCGCCCACGAACTCTTCGAGGAGTTTGCGGGGACAGCCGTCCGGAAACTCGGTGTCCGGGTCTCAAATCTCAGTTTGACGGATGAGGCCCAGCCCACCCTTGACAAGTGGGACGGGGCCGAGCCGGTCGATGATACCAAGGAGTCTCCCATCGGCCAGGCAACATTGCGGGATTTTTCCTGATCAGGCGACGCCGGATTCCAAGTTCTCCAGCAGTTTACCAGCGAACAACCCGAGTCGAGGGGAGACGCCGTCGGTGCCAGACCCTTGCGTGTCCGTTGGGTGGGCAGCGAGTGTCTGTACGAATCGCTCGGAGTGAGTCATTGCCTGCATCATGTCAACAACGTCTACTGTCAGTCCTTCATCGGAGGTGTCCATTTCGGGGTGGCGAGCCCGCTCCTCCTCGGTGTAACTGATCGTCCAAGAGGGGCCACCCACCACATCCACGACGACGTCGACCGGCCCGATCTCCAGCAGGCCATCGTCCGTTCCGACGTAGACGATCCCATCCTCGACGTGCGTTTGGTATCTGGCCATTACCGATCCTCGCTACGCACCCATGCGTGGCGCCAGGTAAAACCATCCGGATCCAGCGGGCCAGTTTTTGCGTCGAATCGTATCAACTACCGTATTTGTGTCTGACTGAGAATTATGTATCCGACTGCAGAGGTGTAATACCATGACGACTCCCGATTCGGGGAACGGGTCGACCCGTCGCGCGACGGGTTCCGGCCGTGAGCCACAGCCGGCAGACCTTCGTGCAACGATCGATCGGAAAGACCAGCGCATCCAGTCGTTGGAGGCCGAACTTGCCCAGGCACGTGAGTTTTCGCGGTTAGCGGACAGATTTGTCGATGCAGTAGCACACCGACTTCGGCAGGATACGCCCGGCAGAACTCGGCCAGAGAAAGACTCGAGAACTGAACAAGTTGGGGACCAACCGACCGAGACTGGCGATACAGGGGAGACGGACGAGTCGGACGGTATCGGCGACGCGTTAGCGGCCTTGGCAGATGTCGATTCGAGTTCGGACACGACTGACTCCACACCGGGATCGTCTGACGAGGCTGTCGCGAGTATATTTGACGGCATGGACACACTCGACTCGAATGGCCAATCGCCACCGACTAGCTCGGCTTCGGATAGCGATAGCCCCGCTTCCCTGACGGATGCAGATAATCTCCCATCGTACGTTCGACCTATCCTCACCGAATTACGCTCGTTCCCGGAAATCGCTCGTGGCATGCTTCGGCATTACTACCACGATCCACCGGCCTCTCCCATTGCCGCACATCTCGCTGCTGGTGGGGACGGTCAGCGCACGGCGGCGTATGCGATGCATCGGAAGTTACGGCGTGCTGGCTACGTCGCCCACGTCGGTCGGGGAAAGTACCGTGCACGGCTGTGCGAGCAACTCGCGACCCGAACCGATACCGATCGCGACAACGCGTCTGTCCAGCAGGATGCTGAGACCGTTTTGGGCCTCCTTGCCGAGGAGTGAGGATCACAGCGGCTCGACGAGTGCCGACAAGGCTTCGTGTGGATTTTCCGCCTTTGCGATCCCACTGGCGAGCAAGACGCCATCGGCTCCAAGGTCTCGCGCAGCGACGAGGTCCTCGCCCGAAGATATCCCCGCTCCACAGAGCACATCGACGGATGGGTCGATTGCCTGAGCGGCCGCAACTGCCTGTTCAACGACGTCGGGGTCGGCCTGACTGACCGGCGTCCCAGTTCCGATTAGCGCTGGCGGTTCGACGGCGACGGCATCGGGTCCGAGTGCCGCCGCAGCACCGACTTGGGAGGGGTTATTGGCACAGACGATCGTTGCCAAATCAGTCCGGCGTGCTGCGTCTAATCCCTCATCGATCGACGCGAGCGTCCGTCGACGCTCGGAGTGGTTTAATAGGGTCCCGGTCGCACCCGCTTCGGCCACTGCTTCGGCGAGCGTGCTACCCGTGTGACTGCCCCAACCGACGCCAGAAATGTCTTGGGCCCATGTCGTGGCGCCTGTGGCGGCCACTCTTT
>CAZKGF010000209.1:0-4233 GCA_964552115.1 uncultured Halobacteriales archaeon | reverse complement strand
CGTGGCCCTCTCGCGGATAGCAGCGGCCCACGACTACCGGGGGCTCTGGCCGTGAGGAGCCCTGACGATTACTCGAACTGTGGAACGTGTACTCGATTCGTACGCTCCCGCTAATTTACCCCACAATGGAGACGAGGTGTCCGGAATGTGGCTTGAAATCGCCAAACAGGGTGTCTCGCCAGTGTTGAAGGGAACTTTTCACGTCGGTGGAAGTGGGAGCCGAATATGTTCGGGGACGTTCTCGAAGTATGGAAACAACCAATGAGTGGATATCCATACCGGTAATAGCAACGCCCGATGACGGAAACATACCGTCGGCGGACTGTACTCACAGGGACAGTTGCGGTCGGGCTGACAGCGCTGGCCGGGTGTGCTGGGGGCGGAAACAATGGCGACGGCAGTGATGGAGGCGATGGCGGCGATTCCGGCGACAATGTCGTCGCTGCAGGCCCCAACGGTCAGTTCGTCTTCGACCCTGAAACGATCACCATCTCGACCGGTGAGACGGTGACGTGGGAGTTCGAGAGTGCGAACCACAACGTGGCCGCCTATCCCGACATGCACGATAGGATATCAATCCCCGATGACGCCGATGGGTTCGGTTCGATGGACGAAGGTGATGCGTTCGAAACCGTTCCCGAAGGTGAAACGTACGAGTACACGTTTGAAACCCCCGGCGAATACACCTACGTCTGTATGCCCCACGTCGGCTCCGACATGGTGGGGACCGTTATCGTCGAGTAGTCCGTCAGGGCTTCGAAGCGCTTCTGAGCCACGGCAATTGTTCTTCTGGACCAGCCTCTCGACGTTACGCCGAAACCGGTTCCAAGCGGGGTGAAAAGATGAGACCAATGGCGAGGCCCACGAACGTGAGAACAGCGAGTCCAACGAAAGCGATCGTGAAATTTCCGACGACATCTCGAAGACCACCGATCACGAACGGGACGATTGCCCCAGCCATATAGCCCAGACCCAGCGCCATCGAACTCAGTCGATCTGCTGTCGCTTCATTTTGGCTATAGTCGACGGGTAACATGAGGGCGAGCGTGAACCAGCCACCGGCGCCAAACCCGACAAACATCGCCCAGATCCACGGAACCAGTTCGGGGAGAAACGCAATTCCAATTGTTCCGATCAGTGCCGGGACTAGCATCACGACCGACCAGAACCGCCGATCTTCATACCGGTCACCCAGAGCTGTCAGTGCGAACATGCCGATGAGTCCCGTGAAAATGAAGACTGTCAGAAGGAGACCGGCCTGATTTTCGGTCCATCCTAATGAGTTGTATCGCGGCGCAAGCCACGTGATTAGCGAATAATAGACGGCAACGTTGAGCACGAACACTAGCGTAATCGCCCACGCCAGGCCGTTTCGCCAGGGGATACCAGTTGCCGGTGACGATCGCTCGGGCTGAGTGTCAGGCGTCGGTTCGGTCTCGTTCGATCTGAGGACAGGAAGCCACATAACACTCGCTACGATTGCCAACAGGGACCAGATGGCCAGTGCGATCGGCCAGGAATCGAAACTATCCATCACCGGGACGGTGAGGCCAGAGGCGAGGGCGGCTCCGAGAGCGATACACCCGGAGTACAGCCCGGTGGCAAGGGCCACCCGGTCTTGGAAATGCGATTTGACGAGTGAGGGCAGGATCGTCTGGGCAATCGCGATTCCGATTCCGACGAGTATCGTTGTCCCGAACAAGATGACGGCTTCTTTCCCCCATAGTCGCAGGCCAGTCGCGCCTCCGATGAGCACAACGGCCCACAAGACCCCCCGTTCCCGGCCGATGTGCTTTGTCACAAATGGTGTGCCAAACGCGAAGACCCCCATACAGAAGATCGGAACCATCGTCAAGAGACTGACGAGTGTGTAACTCAGCGCCAAATCGGCCCGGATTACCTCAAGGACTGGCGAAACGGAGACGACGGCAGGCCGTAGATTCAATGACGTGATCACAATGGCTGCCAGAATGAGCCACCGAGAGGCTGTCCAATGGCGATCTTCGCTAGTGGCCATGAGATCGCCTCGATAAATGTCTCACGTGTGCATCGACACAGAGCAGGGAGGTATCCATATTCGTTGCCATTGCGATTTCGCCGTGTGTCGGAGAGCAAGATCGAGGGGGAGCGTTTTTTATTTCACGAACCGAACACTCGGTGAGAATGATCGGCATCCTCGATCGCCTGGCTGCGTTTTTCTTCGGAGACGGAGACCGTGACAATGAGGAGGCCGAGGATACCACATTTGTCCCATCTACGCTCGATTGGTCAGTCAGGTTTGCCCACGGTGGTGGGTCGTCCGAAGCAGAGACCGAGATGGTGCGCATGGAGGAGAATGCGCGGCGCCTCGGGGAAGAACAGGAAAACTGATACAAACCGCAACGTGTTGACGTTGATCCCCTTACTGGGGTGTTACGAGTGGGTAGTTGAGCAGGCATTGGGACTACCTACTCGTATTCCCAGGAGATCTCCTTCGTCCGGACAGAGCGAAGCGTCTCTGGGGCGAATCGACGCCACTCAATCCCGAATTTTGCGTTGGACTACGATCGTTACGATCCCAACAGTCATTCGAAGACTGCTCCCAAGGTGAACGAACTTCGCTTAGATCCGGTATAGGCCCTATGGCTCGCTTGCTCGTCGACTCTCTATATCCCGAGCCACTCATCGTCACGGATCTGATACCCGTTCGCCCGACAGAATTTCGCCGCTTGTCGGCGGACACCTCTAGATCCGGGAAACGATTCTTTATCTCGGATGTGCTCAACGATCCAATCGGTTATGGCCTGAATGCCTTCGTCGTCGTCATCGGCGTCAATCGCTTTGAGTTCCTCAAACGTCAATTCGTAGGCTTTACGCTGTGACCACGGGAGTTCCGTATTTGGGACCGTTTTACTGGCTTCTAAGATTCGTTTCATCGCGACTGCCACGGTCGGCCGCTGGACCTGCACTCGGACGGCATCGGGCGAGTCGAACCTCTCCTCGTCTGTCTCCGGTACGAGTTCTTCGATCTTGTACCTCCCAGCAGCAGATTCGATCTCACGGTCGCCGACGGAATTGACAATCTCGGTCCCCGTTACCGGGAATTCCAGCGATTCGAGTTCCGACTCAAAATTGTCGAGTGCTACCGGCTCTATCGGTGGTTCGGGCTCATCTCCCCGTTCTAATTCCGCGCCAATGTCCCGCTCTCGCTGGCGTGTATCTGCGTCCCGAGCTTGCTTCTCGCGGCCATTTTTGTCATCTGCCATCTATGTCTGTACGGTCCGGAGTCGGATAGCACTGTGGTCGGTAACCGCGGAATTCCAGTCTGCCTCCCGTTCTCGATTCCGCCTACGGTTCCACTCGAAGTGGACGGACATCCGTAGGAAAGGAACCGTTGCTATCTCTCTGTCCTATAGATTACTTTTCGGGATCACATTCGATCTCAGTCCGCATGGTTTCACTCGTGATCGTTCCCTCAGGCGAAAGCGTCACAGTCGTTTCGTAGTCGTTACAGGTGTCAAAGTACGCCACATTCGTGTTGTGAGCCATTCCGGTCTTATGCAAGGTGACGGTGACCCTGTACTCGGTTGTCCCGCGAAGTTTACCACTGACAGCTTCGCCACTGTCGAGTGAACACGATTGATTTAGGTACGTTTTGTCGAATTCGGTGTCGATTATACGGAGAGTGACCGTCCGTGGTGTATCACCATCGTTCTGCACGGTCAACCCATGCGGGTTGATACTATCGGTCGATTCGCCGATGCTGAACCCGTCGAGAGCGTCCGTTCCTGTGGCGCACATTTCAATAGCCGAGTAGTCCGTTGTAGTTGTGTCCGGATCGGTGGCATCGCTGTCTGACAGACATCCAGTAGACAGAACGCCCGCGCCGAGTGAAATTATAAACTCTCGGCGTTTCATATCGATGTTTATACCGTCAAGAGCTAAAAGCCCCAGATACGGTACAATTGTCGTTTCACTCAGGCGGATAGCTCTGCTAGACCCACTTGCTGTTTCGGTCACCGTCGACGAGTGAAGGAAGCCGGTAATCCGCCATAGATTCACATCGGGTACGGCCTGGATGAACGGAAAGTCAAAACGAAACACGCACCGCGCGTCCGGGAAACCGGATCATCCGACAGGGAATGGAGTACACTCGTTTTTAGATCGCACAGGGAATTCGCGTGTTTTCGGTCCAGAGTGCGACAGTCAGGCTTCTTTTGTAACGTGATACCAGTCCCGATCTAGCCCAAAGGC
>CAZKGF010000208.1:0-4256 GCA_964552115.1 uncultured Halobacteriales archaeon | reverse complement strand
GAGCGGTAACGCTGTAACGCTCGTTGGTGGTCCGGAGTGGGAGCCTGTCCCATCCATGGTGCCGTACATGCGCCAAGCGTCCGTCGTGGTATGCTCGGGATATTCTGCAGTCATGGAAGCCGCGGTCGCACACACACCCTGCGTCATATTCCCCTTCACAGACGAACAACGGGGCGTCGCACGGGTAATCGAGACCCATACCGACCGGGGGTTTCGTATCGCCAATTCCCATGATGCGGTTGTCGAGGCAGTCGCCTCACCCCCCGCCCCACCGAATGCGGCAAATGGAACCGACGTCATCGCCGAGCGAACGTTGGCAGACCAGTGAGAGTGGCTTCGAACTGAGGCCGATCCTTCTTTTCCGAAAGAAGCAGTGCCCTATGAGACGGACTCTATCCGGTCGACTGGCATCACCGAATAGTCGATGGAGAACGTGTCCTGTGTGGCCCGAATTTGCCCCACAAAGGTAGAAATTTCTTCCAAAGAACCCTCAAGGATGAATAACTCCATGCAGAAGTGATCGCCGACGTGATTGTGAACGTTCGAACTGACGAGTTCGTCGTACTCGTGACGGAGGGCGATCATTTGGTGTTCGACATCGCTGGACTGGAAGTCGAATAGGACGGTGACGACCCCCATGAGTTCACGATCCACCAGGTGCCCGTCTTCGAATTCGCCAAGAAGATTTCGTGCGGCTTCCCGGACCACCTCGCTGCGCCCCGTGAACCCGTGTTCGTCGGCGTATCGATCGATGCGATCGAGCAAGTCGTCCGGCATCGAGACACTCACGACGGTCATACTGTGACTTCGGGGCCGATTCTTTTTACCCCCTCCTATCCATCCTCGGCGCTTTCCGGACCAGTAGATTAAAATATTGGTGTGCCATACCATAGCATGTATGGCCTCCGCACCGAGTACCGACGACCTGCTCGACGAGTTTCTCAGTCAACGCGGGCACGATGTCGAGACGGGGGAGTGGGACCAAAACTATAACAAAAAACAGTGTCCCGACTGTGGGGGACTCCACCCGGTAGAGGCCAGAGAGTGCTCGGTCTGTGGCTGGACGCCGGCGGCGTAGCCCGATTTCAGAGTCTTTTGTGATGGTTTTCGGTGTAGTGGTTACCCTCGGCCGACGCGATCCTAGTCACTCGTCAGAACGGGATGCTTAGCGGGTAGATTTTCGAATTTCAAAGCCACGCCGTTTATGGGTCCCCAGCGCCACTAGAAGTCCAATGACCGAAACGGATGCGGAGGTAGTCCGCCTGTTCGGGGGGCCGGGCAGCGGGAAGACAACCGCGCTGCTCGATCGCGTCGAGGAACTGCTGGAGGGAGACGATGTCGAGATAAAAGACGTCCTCGTCGTATCCTACACCCGCGCAGCCGCAGCAGAGATCCGAGAACGACTCGCCGAACGACTCGATGAATCACCGCGGGCTCTGCGGGGTAACGTTTCAACGATGCACGCCAAGGCATACGACCTGCTGAATCTTTCTCGTGGCGACGTGGTTGGGGAGTCGGACAAAGAAGCGTTCTGTGACGATTTCGGCCTCGATTTCGAAGACGAATACGAAGGGTCCCGACGCCGGTCGGCCCGCTCGACCACACTCGGTAACAAAGTAATCGCGACGAGCCAATGGCTCCAACGGACTCGGCGTGAGGTCTCCGATTGGTACGATGTCCCCTTCAAGTGGGACGACGAAGAGGTCCGCTTACCACCGGACATCGATAGCAACGCCCAAACGGGAAACAAATACACGCCGACCTGGCCGAGCGACGACGACCGGCTCGATATCCCCGAAGCGATCAGAGCCTGGCGTTCCTGGAAGGGTGAGCACGATCTGGTCGGCTTTGCCGACATGCTCGAACGCGTGAAACAGCGCTCCCTCCAGCCAAACGTCGATTACCTGGTCATCGACGAGTTTCAGGATATCACCACGCTCCAGTACGAAGTATACGAGGAATGGCGGCCACAACTCGATCGCGTACTGATCGCCGGTGACGACGATCAGGTGGTCTATGCCTGGCAAGGAGCGGACCCGGACCTCTTGCTCGACGAATCGGTCGAGCAAGACGTCATCCTACCGAATTCCTACCGACTGCCCTCTCGGATTCTCAACGTGGTAAACCGGGAAGTCAGTCACATCGAAAAGCGCCAGGAGAAAGATCTCCAACCCCGGACCGAGGGTGGAACGGTCGAAGGCGTCCAGCGACCTTCCATGCTCGACCTGGTTCGAAATGTTCGGGATACGGTCACCGAGACGGACGATGAGACAGTCATGGTACTGTTCAGAGCGCGGTACCAACTCTTCCAATTCATGGACGAGTTCATTGGCGAGGGCATTCCCTTCCAGTGTCTGACCGACCAGCGCATGTGGACTGATCGCCTCACCCAGTACGTCGACGCAATCGAAGCGCTCGCAGAAGACGAACCGGTCACGGGCCTCCAGGCCCGACGACTTGCGGACATGCTCGCCGATTCCGCGTTCGGAACGGGGGATCGAGACTCCCTCTTCGACGTCCTGGACGAGCGCGAGGAAGCCGACGGCGTTGACGACGTAACGGAGCTTTCGATCGAACCCGACCTGATCCGTGAACATGCGCCGTTTGTCCCGGACCCGGTCGCGGCCGCAGACATGCTCCGTAAGGTGACAAACTTTCAAGAACGAAGCGTCGACGCCTACTTCAATGGTACGTACGAGGGGATGACTCGTGACCGGGTTCGCGTCGGAACGATACACTCTGCGAAGGGGCGTGAGGCCGATCACGTCTTTCTCGCGACGGATCTGACCGAGAAGGTCGTCGAACAGATGGCCGCCCGCGTCGAACAGACGGGGAAATCGGTCCCGGGGGTAGACGAGTTCACAAAACACACCTCTCCAGTCCCGACGCTGACCGACAACGAACGCCGTGTCTTCTATGTCGGCATGTCACGGGCCCGCCAGCGCCTCGTCCTCCTCGAAAACCTTGTCGACGGTGCCCCGACGCTCCCGATCGACGTGCTCCTGAACAACGAACCGACAGAAACCGCTGTCGAGGACCTCTTGGCGGACGCCAGCGAGCCAGTCCCCGCACAATCCGCGGATTGACGCAATTACGTCTCGTCCTCGGGCGATTCGACAACTCGATTTGTGACCCGCTCGAGGAGAACTGTCGGAAGATCTCCCGGAGTCGTGAGCCACTCCTCGACAGCCAGCATGCCGGCCGCGACGAACAAGAACGTCCCTCCCCAGAGCGCCTCCCCCGCAAACAGAAAGCGCATCCCTAACAGTGCGACCGGCGCCGCAAAGGCCAGTGCCAGTGCCAACTGGCCGAGACCGATGAGTCCTCGCCCCATACGACAGGGGATTCGCGGTCGGGAGAGATAAGCGATACGTCCCGACACGAGACCGGAATCGGTTTTGCCCGCTGGAACCCACTCTGACCTATGTTTACGGGGATCGTCGAAGAAGTCGGTGAAATTGCGGGGGTCGATGCCACCGACGACGGTCGCCGATTGCAGATCGTAACCGACCTAGCGGATCTCACGGCGGGGCAGAGTCTCTCCGTCAGCGGCGTATGTTTGACCGTCGAAGAGGCGGGGGATGGGTGGGTCTCTGTCTTCCTCTCAGCAGAGACGGTCGATCGCACGTATCTCGACGAACTTGGCAAGGGCGATCAGGTCAACCTCGAGCGGGCACTTCCAGCCGAGGGCCGACTCGACGGCCACATCGTTCAAGGCCACGTCGACGGCACCGGGACGATCTCCGACCTCGAATCCATCGGGGACGACTGGCGGCTGTCAGTTTCGATCCCGACTACCCTCCAACCGTATCTCGTCCCAAAGGGGTCGGTCGCTCTCGACGGTATTAGTCTGACTGTGGCCGGGTTGAACGAAGGGACACTCGAAGTAGCCATTATTCCAGAAACATACAATCGGACGACACTTTCGGAGCGCGAACCCGGTGATCCCGTCCACATCGAAGTCGACGTCGTCGCCAAGTACGTAGAACGGTTGGTCGAGGGGTACTGAGGGCAATACCGACGGGGAGCGAGGGACTTTTCGCCATCCTCATCCTTAACACATCTGATGGCACTGACCGCCGGCGTCGTCGCCGTCCAGGGTGACGTGAGCGAGCACGCCGATGCGATCCGAGCTGCAGCAACGTCCCACGGTCAGGCGACGACGATTCGCGAAATTCGGCAGTCTGGCGATGTTGCCGAGTGCGACGTCTTACTCCTTCCTGGTGGTGAGTCAACCACGATTTCCCGGCTCCTCG
>CAZKGF010000207.1:3163-4288 GCA_964552115.1 uncultured Halobacteriales archaeon | reverse complement strand
AAACAGGAGCAATGATAGATGGGCCCTCTCTATCGATCATTACGTTACTGGCAAAAATCGAATGATTAGAGTAAACTCTGCTACATACACTCTTTATAGCTCTATTTTGAGAGGGAATAGACAGGCAGAGAGTCCATTAGCGAGACCCACCTCGCGAATCTTGCAGGCGTAGAGGGGCCTGAAATCACTATCAATCTCACTCCTCGAATCCAGTGGTATGAGCTAGTTGACGTAGATCAAATACCTCTGCCGGGTCGACACTGCGCGGGCCCACGCCTGACGTTGTTCAGTCCCGACTGAGCGTCTTGACCGTCAGCTTCCGGTAAATCTCCCCCCTCTCGTGCGTTGCATTTAGTCCCCCAAACTCCCGCTCCCGATTTCGGCGGTGAATTCGACGGCAGTTCGATTCACCAATTCGCAGGCCCGCGTAAACACCAGAAAATAGGTGCCGGCCGACAGTTCCGCGGTCCCGTGGCCGGTCACTGCCCCGAAAAAACGGAGATTCGCCGGCGAGTGCTCTCTCGCAAGGGCCCGTTGGTCCTCCCGTACCTGTTCGGGGCGATGTCCCTCGTCACCCTCGGCCAAGGTCCGAAACGGTTCCGCAGGAACGACGGAGACATCCATCGGGCAGTCCGTGCGGGTCTCGAACGAAATCGAGAACTGCGACTGCTCCTGGACGGTGACCGACTCCGTTGTGGACAGGAAATTTGAGGGGAAGGTCAACGTATCCGAGAGACGATCCCCGGTAGTCGATTCGCCCCCGGCATCCGTCTGGGTCGTGACGGTTGAACCGTCACCTCGTCTGTAATCGCCCTCCTCGATAGTCATTCCATCGGTGACGTTGGCCGGCAACCAGGGTTCGACGGTGTCGAGGTCGCCCCCTCCTCCCAGCTCATGCCTGCCGGTACGGATAGTACTCCCCGGAGACGCTTTGTCCGTCCCGTCCTCTCTCGGTGCACCCGTGCCCTCCTGCTGAGAACATCCGGCGAGGGTTACCCCTGCGAGTCCGACTACTCCCCTCAAAAGTAGCGTTCGTCGGTACATAAGTATCGATTATATTCCAAATCGATTAAAGTAATTAAAATATCTTTGACTATTCTATGAGCTAACTTTGATCATGCTTAT
>CAZKGF010000207.1:0-3153 GCA_964552115.1 uncultured Halobacteriales archaeon | reverse complement strand
GGCGTGAATGGCGGGCTCGGATTCAGCACGGCGATGTATGATACGCTGCCGACGCTCGCCCGGGCGACACACGCGATGATTTCGCACTGCGCCTGTGAAAGTGATAGTGGATGTCCAGCCTGGTCCCCAAAAATCCAAATTCGCAAGAGGGCTATGGTCTATACCCTCTGTTACTTGCCGTTCTATCAAGGCCCAAGGTGGCAGGGCAAGTTTCGGGGCCCCCGTATCACGCCAGTCCGAAAGACGTATAGGCTATTTCTAACATGATCTGGCTATTACCGAGGATATATTTTATACAAACATTTCATGTTCCGATCATACATCAAGCAACATCGAATTTCGGCGTTCCTCCTCGTCGTGTTTGGTTGGACGTGGGCATGGGACGCAGTGTACATTGCGATGGGCTGGTGGGATACCCTACCGGTGTACATCAATTCGTTTCCGCGTCAGTGGGGACTTCCGATAGGCGCTGTCATCGTCGTCTGGGCGAGCGATAGTTCGCTACGAAAATGGCTCGATCGGGTATTGCAGTGGCGACTCAGTCCCTGGGTGTATCTCGGGGCTTTGGTCTTTCCGGTGATCGTCACGAACCTCCAACCGGTCCTCGCCGGCCTCGGCGGTGGCTCGGTGAGTTACGCTCCCCCTGCCCGGCTGCACCTAGTATTCGGATTTTTCCTTCTCAACGTCTTTGTCTTCGGAGGTATCGAGGAATTCGGCTGGCGGGGCTTCCTTCAACCGGAACTCCAGGAGCGGCTGTCGGTCCTGACCGCGAGTCTCGTCGTCGGGGTACTTTGGTGGGCATGGCATCTCCCCCTGTTTCTCGGTCATCCGAACTTCACCCCCGACCTACTGTTCGTGATTGAGTATACCTTGTTTGTGCTCGGGGTAGCTATGATATTGGGAGCGCTTGTCAATTTCACCGACGGTGCAGTTATCCCGGCAATCCTCTTGCACGCGGCTGTAAATGTTGGAAGCATCCTGGCGGGCTCCGGGGGCATACTAGATGGTACACTGCCAATCTCGTTTATCGTCGGCGTAGGAGCGTGGTGGCTGATCGCAGCCGTACTCGTGGCAATGTACGGCCGCTCGATGACACCACAGTCTGCGATTACGCCGCTGGAGTAGCTGCTGAAGTGAAGGTCCGGAGTGATCGTGCTCAAAGCGATCGACGATCGTCGAGTACTACCCTCCAACCTAGTCGAACTTCGTCGCATTCCATGCCAGCGGTGTCGTCGGCTCACCAAAAGATACGCTGCCGGTCGACTTCAGGGCCTTCGAAACCCAGTTCGGCCGTGGCACGTCTGTTCGGCCAAGTCCCCGATAGCGAACACTGGTTCGATCACGGAACTGAGCAATCGGCCGTTCGTTGGAATCGACTGAGTCGGTTGCAGCAATGGGGAGGGGTCGATCGCCGAAAACAGAGGTATTGAATGATGGAACGAAGCCGTCTTCTCGAACAGTCGCCGTCGAGGCGTGTCTCGTCGTCAGGTTTGCGGTCGTCCTGTTTGCGGCTTGCCAGCGTCGCATCTCCGAACGATTCAGTGATACGCGAACGAACGAGTCGCCCGTTTCGTTCCATGTCTCAGTGACCAGGGCATCGTCGAGTGCTCCCGGAATGTCGATATTCGTTGCGTTCTCGGCAGAGAACGGATTGGGCGGACGATAGCGAGTATACGTTACAGACTCGTTCGACACGTCAACCGTTCGCGTCAGTGTGACTGTACCGTTTGTCCAAACGCCATCGACGTATTCGGATGGGTGGTCACCGCCGGAGACAACACCGTGGTGGTGATAGAGAAACGAGCCATCCGCAGCGACCCAAACGCGGGTGTCGTGATCTACTGCATACTGGTAGCCGTCGGTTTCGACACGCTGTGAATAGTTCCGAACGAACGTGTAGGAGGTATTTTGCAGAATTTCATGGTGGGCTGTCGAGAGAGTCGACGAATTCGTGACTCGGTCGCTCGTTACACCTGGTGCAAACCCCGGTGCATTCTCGGGAGTTGAGCCGATGAAACCGCTACAGCCGGCAAGCGGTACCAGGAGTACCAGGATGAGAACTGCGGTGGAGGGGAGCCGCATACACGCCCAGCGATGTATTTGGTATTAGGGATTCCGGTCCTCGATGGCTTGGGTCCAAGATACCACCTAAAACGGGTTCATTGGTGATAGAGACGTTTAGAGGAAGTATCCAGACACGGCGAAGCGTAGGCCTAAACGAAAGGAAAGTGTCCCAAATCCATCTGAAACGTGCGAGACGGCGGGAACGATGAGTCAGCAAGTCGGACCGCTGCACACACCGTAGTATTGCACCAAGTATGCGGCCAGCGCGATCAAACCCAGGAACGATGCGACGGCGATTGCAGCTACCCGGTCACGTCGGTACAAGCGCAACGCCGTGATGGTCGGGATGAGGCCGGTTGTGACGCCAGGAAGGAGTACCATGAAAACGAAGTCGGGGAACGAGGCATCCAACCCAGTCGAATCGAACAGGATCATGGATGCGAGTTGGACTGGTATGAGGAACGCAATTGCAACACCCACAGAAACGACGAACGCGACATCCTGCCATTCGAAGGGAACGCTCGTGGTGAACCCCGACACGCCGCCGTCTCTGGTCTCCAGCGCTTTGTGGGTTCCTGTTCAAACAGTCCGATCACTGGAATGAATTACGGGCAGGACAGCGGTTAATTCGGCGGTCGTTACTGGTGGGTCGTATTATCTGAGAGTGCCCGTATTCGATATGTCCCCGGCCGCCCCGGGGGAGAATTCCCCCGAAGATCGCGGAATTTGGCAGGAATAGGACCACTGACCCTCCCAGTTCGGCGCCTTCGGGCGTGGACGATTGACCTAAGCCAATCTTGTTTGGCTCTGAGGAATGACGCAGACGTCTACAGACCGTCTTGGTGGCTTAACGCTCCGTTCGAGTCGCTTTGAGCGCGTAACCCATGCCGAGCATGTACGATCCCACAGTCTCAGTTTCGTCGAAGACTGCCTCAATCGATTCCCGAACGTCACCAGATGGATTCCAATTGGCGTACCAGCGCAGAAATCGCCAGAGGAGCGGATTGAAAACCCGCCGTAATCCGTGTTGAAACGGCTGTAAATCGAACACGCCGAGCGGTGCGCCCGGTTTGAGAGCGCCATGGACGT
>CAZKGF010000206.1:0-4292 GCA_964552115.1 uncultured Halobacteriales archaeon | reverse complement strand
ATCTGTGGCAGGGCCGGGCCGGCAGCTGCCGAGATTGTAGAGACATCGAGGACCGAGATAGCGTGCACATCGGCGTCAAACCGTCGGGCGATGGGAAGCGCGTCATCGACGGCTGCCGTTGCACACTCACTGCCGTCGGTCGGAACGAGGATCTCGTCGAGCGGTGGGCGATCTGTCCCGAGGGCTGGTGTGACCAAGACCGGGACGTCACTCGTCCGAAGGGTTCGATCGGCTACGCTTCCGAGAAGCAAGCGGTCGAGACCTGTCCGCCCGTGCGTGCCCATCGTAACGAGGTCCGCATCGACACGGTCTGCAACAGACAAGACCAGTTCGTGGGGGGACCCTCGCTCGACGATCGACTGAAAGGGCACACCAGTTTCGGCTGCCTGCGATTCGAGGGATTCGATCGCCTGCTCGGTGGCCTCGTCGGGACTGACGGTGTCGTTGTCTTCGGGGGACAGCGACAACGAGTGCTCCGGGATGGCTGTAACGGCAGTCACACTCGCATCGAAGACGTCGGCCACCCGGAGGGCTTCACTGGCTGCCGTCTTCGCGGGATCACTCCCGTCGATCGCGACCAGAATCGAATCGTACAGTGTCATCTCGGATCGAAACCGCGCCCGGGAGTGGATAATACCCGGGCCAACCCATGTCCCGACGGAGCGGTCGATCGGAGTAACCGGTCAGTACACTCAGCCTCAGCTGGGTACCGTTCCGGTGCTGGAAACTGCACGTCAGCGCCGAGTCCCGTACCGTTCGCGGACTTCGGCCCCCGACCGAACCATGTCGGTACAGTGGGGACACACCCGAGGTTGGGTGATACCGGTCGGTGTAAACACTCTGGCGTACTGGTCTGTCACGTGCGTTCCGCAGTTTTGACACTCTGGCATGGTTAGAGACTTGAAGGGTCGTGGAGGGGAGTGAACGATTCGTTTCCACACTGTGGACACTGTCTGGTGGAATCCCCGTCAGCAGGTGCCTCAACCTGATCGATGGGATGCGGTGCGTCGCAGTCGTCGCAGGCGACCAGTGTACTGGCCATCTCTGTGCCTGCCATACCAATCAGAGTGGGCGCGGTTATTATAACGGAAGACCCTAAGCCACCCGGTACTAGACCGTTCTGGCGCTCGTAATCTGTGCTGGGCGGTCCCCTGCGAAGTAGAAATCATCGACTGAGAGGAAGATCGCCTCGGCGGATGCAACCCGGTTGGTGCATCCCACGGCGGGCCACCGCCAGTAGTCCCTCCAGCGGTTAGGTCTCGTGGACTCACGTCGAGATAGCTCATTCTCGGTCAGCGCCAGCCCGCACCTGTTCGTCAGACTCCGTATCAGACGGATTAGGGTTGGCACCTTTCAACGGGACAACCAAGCTCCGTCGATGGCAGACGACGACATATTGATTCCGACGGATGGGAGTCCCCAGGCGGATCGTGCAGTTGACTACGGCATCGAATTGGCCGAACGTACCGATGAGACTGTCCACGGCCTCTACGTCGTTGACGAACGACGGTACGGAGAGACGCCCGCGTTGAGTTCGTACGAACTCTTCTTCGAGAAATTTGAAGAGGAGGGCGCGAAGGTGCTGGACGAATTCGAATCCGAGGCAGCTGAACACGACTTGGATGCGACGACGTCGGTGACACGAGGGATCCCCCACGAAGAAATTATCGGATACGCGTCCGAGGCGGACGTCGACTGTATCGTCATGGGCCGGACCGGCGGTGGATCGGCAGAGCTCCCCCACCTAGGCTCAGTTACCGACCGCGTACTGCGATCGGCGGATGTTCCCGTCGTTACCGTGTGAGTCGGACCAGAAGTCAGGTGCGCCGTCTCGCTGGATTTTGCGCCCACACGTCGACCGAGGCACGCCGCATGGGCTTAAGCCCAAATTAGGGTGTCATTATACTGAGCGAGTTGCGGTTGCATTCGACAACGATGAGCGAACTCACCCAGCCCACTCCACGAACGGCAACCGAGCCAAATGAAACCGTCACAGAGCTGGAGACGACCTTGCGACCGGACAATCCAGTGATCGCAGAACGGGTATCAGTCATCAGGAAACACCTCGATGCATACCAACAAGCGAGTTTCAGGGTTGAACGCCGCGACCGTCTCAACGCGGCCGAATCCGAACTTCAGCTCGTCCGGATCGCACTCGAAGACGGAGAAGTGAGCTGTCTGGCCAGGGCACAGACTCTCGTCGACCGAATCGAGCGCCAACTCGCAAACCGCCGATAGCGGTTACTCAATCGACAAGCCGAGAGGTTAGGGACTGCCCTTACCTCCGGAGCCGAGTGGGTATCGACATGGCCAGGGAACTATTGGTTCCGGTCGACGGTTCGGATCCAGCGCGGCAGGCGCTCGACTTCGCCTGCGAACAGTATCCGGACGCGATTATCACCGCATATCACGTCATTGGGCCATCGCCATCGGCGGACGAGATGCTGATCGGATCGGCATCCGAATACGAGGAATCGCTCCAAACGGCGAAGGAAGAACACGCTCGGTCGGTATTGGACGACGCAGACTCGCTGGCAACCGACATGGATTGTGAGATCGAGACGACGTTCGATCAGGGCATCCCGACGAAGGCTATTTTGGACTACCTCTCGGACAACGAGGTCGATCAAGTCATCATGGGAAGTCACGGCCGAACCGGCTTTGAACGGGTGGTCATGGGAAGCGTTGCGGAGAAGGTGACACGACACGCTCCTGTCCCGGTGACGATCGTCCGGCCCGACGAAGACGGCTAACACAGTTTAGGGCGGGGATTTTCACGCAACTATCTGGACGTCACTGCATGGCGGAAGTCGCGGTTCCAGATCACGTCGGGGGGACACCGTTGGTGAAACTCGACCGAAACGGCGGGCCGACCGTCTACGGGAAAGCGGAATGGTTCAATCAGCCCACACTGGGCCATGGGGGCGGATCAGTCAAGACCCGCATCGGGAAGTCGATGGTCGAAGCAGCACTGGCTGATCCGGAACCGATCGGCGACCAGACACTTATCGAAGCCTCCAGTGGTAATACCGGTGCTGCGGTCGCCAGGTTCGGGGCGTATCATGGCTACGATGTCGAGATCGTAATGCCGGAGGACGCGGGAGGTGGAAAGCGGGCAGCCGTCGAGGCCGCCGGCGCCACGACGACGATCATCGACAGTGAACGAGAGTACGAGGCCTGTCTCAGAACGTGCCGCGAGGCAGTCAGTGAGCAGCCCGACGCGTATCGATATCTCGACCAATACGAACATCTCGCAAATCCTGGTGTTCATGCCGGGACGACAGCTGTTGAGATTTGGAAGCAGACTGACGGCCAGGTCACCCATTTCGTGGCCGGGGCTGGAACGGGTGGGACACTCGTCGGTGTGAGTCACGCGCTCCGTGATCGAGGGGTCGACATTTACGGATTCGAACCCGCCACCGACGACCACGACATTGCCGGTCTGAAGCACATGCACTCGAGTGCCAACTACGTCCCAGGAACGTACGATCCGAGTGCGGTCGAGACGATGTCGTTCGTCCCGACCGACGTCGCCTACGAACGAGCGCAGGCACTCTGCCAACAGTACGCCGAGCGAACGATCGAGATCGTTGATACGGGACAGTGGGATAGGACGTTCGTCCGGCGACATCTCAGAGTCGAGGGCGATTTCGTAGTCGGCCCATCGAGTGGCGCCTGTCTGGCCATGGTCGATCGGTTGTCCGAAATGGACGTCCTCACCCAGGACGATGTTGTCGTGATTCCGCTTCCCGATCGGGGCGACAGGTATCCCGAACGGGAGCTCCGAGGTCAAAGCTAACAGGCCCATGAATCCAGTGGGCACTGTCGGCTGGCGGCGCTCGAGACACTCGTCAATTGCACTCAGACAGGATGGAGTGGGATCAGGAGCGGAGAACGCGGGTGGGGCCGACGGAGCACCCTGACCCAGATGACACGGTCATTGACAGGGTGGGTCACCCGGGACACGGAATGGCGGTGGGAATTTGGGGTGGTGTGGGTGGCATGTCCCGTGTGACCGGTGGGGACGTAACCCCACCCGCAGCACAACAGTGGTAGTGAACTGCCCTGAAAACCCACCCTTATTCCTTATCCAGAGTGGGTGAATCCGTCGGCGCTACCAGCAATTCGAAGTAGGCCACCTCCGATTAATTCGTTCGTGCGAGAAAGGGCACTGATGGATCGTAGTGTGAATAACGGTTTGGCTCTCGACTGATATGTTTGGAACCGCACAGCCGGATGTGCCTGCTCTAACCGATACCGCTAAATCGGTTCTCGAAGTACGCTATCTTCTC
>CAZKGF010000205.1:0-4302 GCA_964552115.1 uncultured Halobacteriales archaeon | reverse complement strand
GTGTTCCGCACGGTCCAACGTGTTCTCCCTAGCCGATGTCGAAGGTATCGATTTCGAGGGATTTCGGGTGCACATCCAGAAATTCCTCCGCGGTGTTCAAACCATATTCCTCGTGAGTGCCCAGTATCTCTCCCGTCTGATGGAGGACTGACCCTGGCATCGTGGAGTACATGAATGTTGCAGAACGCTTTGCTACTATCTGGTATGCACCTCCATTGGCACCGACGGGATCTCCGTGCCGAGGACAACCGCGGACTGACCGCGACGAGTGCTGACGTGGGGGGTGTGCTTCCGGTGTTCATCATCGACGAAGCCGTACTTACGCACGCCGGACCGCCACGAGTCTCGTTCTTACTGGACGCACTCCGTTCCCTCCGCGAGTGGTACCGCGACAATGGCGGTGATTTGCTGGTCGTGGCGGGCAGGCCGGCAACGGTTCTTCCCGACCTGGCAGCCGAGTATTCCGTCCAGACGGTCACGTGGAACCAGGACTACAGCGGGCTCGCCCGCGAACGCGACGATTCCGTCGCGGACACACTGGCTGGGGCTGGCATCGAGACCAAGACGGTTCACGATGCCGTCCTCCACCCGCCGGGGACGATCCGGACGACCGATGGCGAGCCGTATTCGGTGTTTTCCTACTACTGGAAGAAATGGCGGGATCGCGAAACAGCCGAGCCGATCGAGGCGCCCGCGACGGACGCGTTGGTCGAACCCGACGATCCGGGGGCGATCCCGACTCTTGCTGAACTCGGATTTGACGAGCCTGCGGCGGTTGTGGCCGACGCCGGAACTCCGGCAGCACGCAATCGAATCGAAACGTTTTGCGACGCAGATATTTACCGGTACGAGGAGATGCGCGACTATCCCGCCGAAGACTGTACCTCGGGGCTCTCGCCCCACCTCAAATTCGGGACGATCGGCATCCGCGAACTCTACGATCGGGTGCTCGAGGCGCGTGACGGGGCCCCGGACGAGGCCGCCCGAGACTCAGTCGATGAATTCCGTTCACAACTCGCCTGGCGGGAGTTTTACGCCCAAGTCCTCTATTTCAATCCCGAGGTCGTCACGGAAAATTACAACTCCTTCGAACACCGGATCGAGTGGCGTGAGGACCCCAAAGCCTTCGAGGCCTGGAAGGACGGCGAGACCGGCTATCCCATCGTCGATGCCGGAATGCGACAGTTACGTGCGGAAGCCGGTATGCACAATCGGCTTCGGATGATCGTTGCGTCCTTCCTCACGAAAGATCTGCTTTTAGATTGGCGAAAGGGGTACGCCTGGTTCCGTGAGAAACTCGTCGACCACGACACGGCCAACGATACCGGCGGCTGGCAGTGGGCCGCCTCGACTGGTACTGACGCCCAGCCCTACTTTCGAATTTTCAACCCGATGACGCAGGGCGAGCGATACGATCCCTCTGCAGCGTTTATCCACGAGTACGTACCTGAACTCCGGGGCGTCGATCCTGAACGGATTCACTCGTGGGACGAGCTACCCGACGAAGACCGCGCCGCCGTGGCACCCGAGTATCCGTCACCGATCGTCGACCATGCCACCCGGCGCGAGGCCGCCCTAGAGTTGTTCGAACAGGCACGGGGCGATTCGTAGGGTGCGCGCTCGACTAACTTAAGGCTGAAACTAACTCGTTCGCTAACGCAACTGAATTGGCGGGAATGTCTGTCTGGGACTTTGCACACCTGGCCACGGAACGTGATGATTTCGAGGCGCTCTAATTGGGAGTCTTCGGCGCAACGCCGCGTATCTACCTCGCAACGATTGATCGACTTTCACTTATTCAGTACGTAGAAGGGTAATCGCTGCTGCAAACAACGCGCGTACGCAGTAGTCGCCATACGGCCGAAGCGTTTTCAGGTTCGGTCAAGTACTGAGGGACATGGCACGGGCTGACACCGGCGATTCGGATTCGGAACGGCGCGAAATTCGACTCGTCGAATCGGACGATGGCCGGTGGTCAGCGATCGATGAAGGCGTGGGCGTGGCGAGCCAGGGCGACACGCGCTCCGAGGCACTTGCCAATCTGGACGAAGCAGTCGCACTGCACAAGGGAGAGATCGGTGAACCGGTGACGGATGCCGATCTGCGCGATCTTGGGATCGATCCCGACACGGTTCCAAATGAGCCCCAGGAACCTGACGCACCGTGGTTTTCTGAGTAACTGTGCCCGCCCCGTATGCGTCTCGGGATCTCGTTAACGCGCTCACGGAAATGGGATACCAGCCAGTTGATCGAGCTGGCAGCCATCTCAAACTCCGGTACGTCCATCCTGATACCTGTGAAGTCCGCAATGTTACTATCCCGATGGGCAAAGAACTCAGTGGAGACACGCTCCGAAACATCGCCGAGCAGTGTGGCGCTGACGACTTTCAACGGTGGTGTGACTGGATCGATGATATTCTCTGATCCATGCTGCATCAACCTTCTGTATCTCGCAGACCCCTCTTGTCAGTCGTTGGTGATTTTAAGGGGGCCGAGTAGTAGCGTCGTCGAACCCGTCCCATCGTTTGGCTGCTGTTGCGAGTAGCATACGCAGGGTTCCAAGCCAGCGAGCAGGCGTCTCGTGGAGTCTACCTACAGCGGGAGCAACCCCAGCAAATAGAGCGTATACAGCGCCGATGGAACGAAGACGAGCAGGAAGACTGGGATGCTCCAGTCTTTGACTTTTCGACCGTCGAGCGGCCCGAAGGGAATCATGTTGAAGGCGGCCAGCAGGACGTTGATGAAGTGGCCGATGTAGGCGACGAGGGCGAGATACCCGCTGGTGACGGCCAACAGCGCCAGAAAGACGCCTGCAAGGACGATATTGACGATCGGGCCGGCCAGTGCGATCAACCCTTGTTCGCGAGGGGTGAGCCGGCCCCGGTGGTAGACGGCGCCGGGTGCGGCAAAGAGAAAGCCAGCGAAGCTGGCGAGGATCGCGAGGAGCAACATGCTATAGTCGGCGCGAAACTCGGCTTCCTGGCCGTAGTGGACGGCGACGACTTTGTGGGCGAGTTCGTGTAGCAGAAAGGCCACGCCGACGGTCACCAGGCTCAATACGAACCAGGGGAGGAGCGGTTCGATCGAGACGGCGCGGCCCTGGCCGAGGGCGAGGACGCGATCGAGATTGAGGAGGATCGTGAAGGCAACCGCGAGGGCGAGCCAGGCGACGGCCAGATCGCGGAGTTCGCGACGGCTAAAGGAGAGGCCGCCGGGCGTCCGGTAGCTCACCGGAACACCCCGAGGACGAAGTCGAGCGAACGGGAGGCACCCTGCAACATTTCGTTAGCGATTCCCTCGACACCGCCGACGGGCGCCGACAGTTGGGGTAACAACACGGTGGCGAAGAGGATGCTGGCGATGAAGCTGCCGATGTTGGTTAGTGCGACGATGGCGACGAGTCTGAACAGTGGGACCTCGCGTAACTGTGCGATGAGATCGCGCAACGGCGTCTCTTCGTCGTCGATGAGTTCGTTGATCACGCTCACGTCGGAGACGTTCACGTCGATGTACCGGAGTTCGACGTAGCCGGCGAACCAGCCGGGCGCGAGCAGGGGATTGACGCTCGTGAGCCAGGCGACCGCGCCGCCGACGCCGGCGCTGGTCCAGTGGGCGCCAGCAAGCCGGGCAAGCGCACCGGCAATAATGCCGTTGACGAGGAACCAGGCGGCAAACAAGATCAGTAGGGTTTGCTGGCGGACGCCCGCGATCGCCAGCAGGACGAAAAATGCCAGAAAGCCGAGCGTGAAGGCGTAGCCGATCGTCCGGTACAGAATCGACCAGAGGCGGCTGCCGGAGACGTCGCCGACGAGCGTGTGGGCGGGCGGGAGTTCCTCCGGGTGGGCGAGGTAGTGCTCGATGCCTTCGCGGTGGCCGGCGCCGACGACAGCGACGACGTCGTAGCCCGCCTCGCGCAGCGCGACGAGTCGGTGGGCGATGAAGGCGTCACGTTCGTCGATGAGGGCTTCGGCTGCGCCGGGCGAAAAGCGGCGAAACTCCTCCATCATCGCGGTGACGACGTCGGCGTCGGTGAGTTCGCTGATGTCGATCTCCTCCAGATCGGTTTCGCTCGGCCCGGCGAACAGCAGGCCGATGGCGATGGGGCCACCAATGAGCCCGCCGATGGCGCCGGCGACGAGCAACCCGTCGAGAATCCCGACAGCCAGGCCAAGTAGCGTGCCCACCAGAGGGAGGGCGATGCCCGCCCCGACGCCGGCCGGGAGGACAAAGGGTCCTGCGAGTGCCTCGGCGACGATCGCGATCATGGTGCCGAAGAAAAAGCCGATCGTGAGGCCGGCTGTC
>CAZKGF010000204.1:0-4303 GCA_964552115.1 uncultured Halobacteriales archaeon | reverse complement strand
GGCACTCTATCAGACCGACGCTGGCCTGACGGTCTCCGACGATCGGAACACGAATACAGTCGCCACGAACCCCTTCGTCAACGAGACCACGTTCGCCTTCGAGAACGTGACCGTCCGCGCGACTGGTGCTGCGTCGGTAGTCTTGGAGAGCGCGACGAGCGCCGAGGTGTGCGTTGGCGCTGTCGAGGCAACCCAATCCCAAATTACGCTCGCACCGGATGGATTCACTTCCCTCACGATCGATGGGTCACTCGCTGCGTTGGCCTACGGCCCGATCGCGTACGACGCCGGAACGAGTGATCTGACCTACAATGCTTCTGACTCTATCGCGGTGACTCTCGCCACCGCTCCGGAGCCTGGCACCACCGTGGCCGCAGTAGACACCGACACCACGCTCGCGAACGCGACTGTCAGTTCGGCGGGGACGCTTGCACTGACGCTGCCCGCCGGTGACCATGCAGTGGATCTCCAGATGCGGACACCCGACCCGCCTACTCCGCTTGCGGTGACGGCAACGCCTGCCTCGCTCGATGCCAACCAGTCTACCGACGTCACCCTCACGGTGACCAACCAAACTGAGGCTCCAGTCCCGGAGGCGACCGTCTCGCTTGCCGGTGTAGGCGTGGATCGAACGGTGCAGACGACCGAAGGCACGGCGACCGTCTCGGTTACCCCCAGTACGTCAGGGTCGATCGTGGTGACCGCCACGCACGAGGAGTATACCGATGGGACGGCCACGATCGACGTCCGAGCAGCTCCGGATCGCCCAACACTGCCGGATTTCGAAAATCCTGCGAACGATACGACCGGCGACGGCAAGCTCAACGATCTCAATGGAGACACCGAATTCAACATCCTGGATGTCGTTGCCCTGCACGCGAATCTGGACAGTCGGACCGTCCAGGAGAATGCGGCACTCTTCGATTTCAACGACGAGGGTGAGGAGATAACGATCCTGGACGTCGTGGCACTGTACGCCGACGTTCAGTAAGAAACTCGAGTCGGGATTCCTGCGAGGAGTAATGAATTGGCTAGGAACCCTAGTCGTCAATCCGGATCTGGAACTCCTCGAACAGCGCAACGACGTCGAGCATGTTGACCCGGTCGTTCGGATCCTCGTTGAAGTTGAACAGAGCCGAGTTGTTCTGAACCGGTGCACTCATTCGGTTGTCGAACAGCGCAACGACATCGTTGATATTGAACCGGGTGTCGCCGTTGACGTCCTCGAGGAAGCTGTCGGAGTCGTTGTTCGTTGCCGGATTGGCGAAGCCAGGGAGGCGGGGCGTCGCACCCTCGATCGTGACGGTCGTGTCTGCCTGATCCGGCAGTGATTCGACGTGGCCAACGCGGTCGACGCTCGTCGTTGCCAGCCGGTAAGTTTGGCCGGGCACGGCCTGGAAGCTGAAGTTCTCACCCGTGGATTCGTCGACCGGTTCGAACGACTCGTTTTCGGGCGCTGCCCAGAGCGTGACGCGATCGATCCCGGCCCCTGCGTCGTCGCCGGTCCAACCGACGCTCACGTTGGGTGGCTGTGGCGAGTCGAGGGGGTCGACACTGGTCGTCGGTGCCTGGGTATCGATCGTGTGCGTGCTCTCGTTGGTCTCGATCGGCGGGTTGAACTCGAATTGGATGGAGGCGTTTTCCGTGATCGTCGTTCCCGTTGGTTGATCGGTCCGTGGCTGTGCCGTAAACTCGACGAAGCCCTCACCCTCAGGTGGGGTTTCGTTGGGCGGCAAGTCGATTCCCGAGAACTCCCAGGTGACGGTCCGGGCGTCGGCATCGGTGGAGACCGACATGACTGACGGATGCGACGTGGTTTGCGTTTCGATACTGTCGAACTCCAGGGCCGGATCGATGGGCACAGTCACGGACACGTCACGGGCGGCGGCGGTCGCGTTCGGTAGGTTCTCGAACCGGACCCGGTACTCCAGGGTCTGGTTTGCCGTGACGTGGTTCCCGGGGCCAACACCCACGGGGTCTGCGGAGATGTCGTTCGGATCGATACTGCTCTGTGTCTCGCTTTCTTCGTCACAGGACTCGCCGGTTTCTCTGATCCCCACGGAAAACCTGACGTCGGCAGCCCCTTCACGAGGCTTGTCGAACTTGTCGGGCATGTTATCCGGGAGTTCGATCGACCGTCTGGCGGTATCGATGGTATACGTCTCGACACCGGTTCGCCCCGATTCCTCGATCGTTCGCTGGCCAGCGCCGAAAAACTCTGCCTCGTTGAGATAGGCCGCGCCGCCGACGACTAACGCAAGGACGCCAACCCCGCCAGCGGCAATGCCGCCGACGGTGGCAAGGGTCCCACCGATGAGGACTTGGTAATAGCCGGCGAGCCCGAATCCGAGGCCGGTGACCGTCGCCAACCCGCCGGTTCGGCTGGCGAGCGTATCGATGATGGTTGGCTCCGTCTCGGCGAGAGCGGTTTCGAGCGTGATGGTGACCGGACGACACTCCGTCCAGGAGGCGAGGATCGCCTTCTGATTCCACGTCGTCGGCGCGTCCGGGGCTGACACAGTCGTGCCTTCGTGGCGGGCCTTGTGGCGGCCATCGACCTCTTCGGTCCAACTCACCATGGTTCCCAGGACGGGTTCGCCGTTTTCTTCGAACAGGCCGTCTTCCCAGGCTTCGATGCCGCTAGTGACGTCTACCTGCTCGAGTGCGACGTACACCTCGACCTGCTCGTCGGAGCCGTCGGTCTGGGCCGGCGTGACGGGCCTGCTCGACGCCTGTCCTGCTGGTCCGGCGAGGGTAGCCGAGGACGCCTGGTCGCCATCGGCCGGACTATGAGTCGCCAGGAACTCCAGGTGGTCGACGATATCCGTCGCGAGTGTGGCGTTGATCGGCGAAAGCGAGACGAGATTGCCGTTGAGTGTCTCGTTGAATTGGGCTCTGAGACGCGAGCGCCGATCGGCTGTTTGAGTCCGTGCTTCGGCCCGGATCGCACTGGCCGACTGATCGGCGACGCTTGCCCACTGGGTGGGAGTGAGCGTGCCGACGAGCGAGGCCGACCCCATCACCGTCCGCTCGCCCAACGGAACCGTCCGCGTGTCACTGGGGTCTTGGCCGGGGAAGATCACCCGATCGGGATCGAGGCGGAACTGGACCCGCGGCGTTGCGGTCGCGTCCGGGCTGACCGGTTGGGCGATCGTGACTCGGCCACTGGCATTCTCGATGACCGTTCCATTTGGGCCGGGGCGGATATCGCGGACCTGCATCGATTCCGTCAGGTTGACCGCGAGGATCGCCCGACCGGCGGTGGTGCCGGCGTTGCTCACTGAGGCGTGCAGCTCGGTCAGGCGACCGGGGACCAACCGATTGGGCCACGACGACTGCATCTCCATCAGCGGTGCCTGGGCTGGGAGGACAACCGGCGTGTGTGCTCGCTGGCCGGCCAGTGTCGCGTTGAGGTCCCAAAAGCCAGGTTGGGGAGCCGTGAGGTTGAACGTTACCTCGACGCTGTCACCCACAGTGGATACTGCCTCCGGCGTGAACGCCTGTCCAGACGGGTTCACGAGTTCGAAATTTGCGTTCGAAACGCCGGTCCCGGTGAGACTGACGGTATACGATTCGGGTGTGTGAATCACACCCGGCGAGACGGAGTCGAGGCGAAGCGTCGGCTGTTGTTCGGGTTTGGTATCGAAGATCGTCACGAGCGTGGACTCGCCGACGGCTGCGAGGGTGGCCGAGACGACATTGCGACTCGTGTTGACGGTATTGGATCCCGAGATCTGCGTCCACTCCCCGCCAGTAAACCGGTACATCCTGAGGTCGGATTCGTTCAGGGCTTCGACCGCGGCGTCGGTATACTGGATGTCGAGGGCGGCGGAGGTTTCTGCTGTTGTCGGCTCAGTTTCGATGTCGGAGACGGACACGTTCAGGTAGGTATCGAGTTCCTGCAGCGCTGCCGGATCACCCACGCGGGGGGTGGCCGTATTGAGGCCCACATTATGCAGGCGGGCAGAGACGGTCGTCGATTGGTCGGGGCTGAGCGTGGTAAATCGGTGGGCGGGTGCATCTTCCGTCGAGGCGGCCCACCGGCTATTACTGATCGCCGACACGTTTCTGACGGTGTTGTTCGCACTGCCGAAGACGATTCTGAGGCCGTCTTGGGAATTTCCGTTCGCGTGGCTATCGACGATGGAGTTGTTCTCGCTATTGATGGTCAGGACGATCCCACTTCCACCGTTTCGACTCGCTGTACTGTTCGTAATGCGGTTGTGTTCGCCTCGTTCGATCCGGATACCGTCACCGCCGTTGGATTCGACGGTATTCGAGTCGATGACGTTCCAATCGGCCT
>CAZKGF010000203.1:0-4330 GCA_964552115.1 uncultured Halobacteriales archaeon | reverse complement strand
ACTTGGGTTCAATCTCTGGTGGTGTCTTTACCTCGCAACCGATACCGCGACGAGACTGGACGTTCCCCCAGAAGAACGCGAGAAGCGTCTCGCCGAAATAATCGAGTGGACCGGGAACCCGGAGGAGGCTGCCCGCCAGCGGCCACTGACTGACAATCCAGTCTTCGATCACCCTGCGGCCGAATACGTACAGGATTGGCTCGACCATCCTGAGTACGACGAGTACTGGGAGGATCTCGACGTCACGAAGCACATCCAAGATGTTGATCTACCAATCCTCCATGCGACTGGCTGGTACGACCTCTTCATGCCGGGCCACCTCGAACTCTACGAGACGATCGATGCAGATGGTGGTCAGGTCGCTTCGGACGAACAACGCCTCATCGTCGGTCCATGGGACCACGAAGCCTACGCGACGCTGACCCCGGATCGGGCTGGCGAACGTAAATTCGGATACGATGCTGCGGGGGGTACCGCCCTCATGAGCGACCTCTCCATGCAGTGGTTTGGCCATTGGCTCACCGGCGAGGGCTCGATCGAGGACATTCCGTCGGTTCGGTACTACGAAACCGGCGAGAACACGTGGCACGAGACCGACGATTGGCCACCGTCGCACACCGAGACCGCCTATTACATCCACAGTGACGGCGAGGCCAATTCCCGTGCGGGCGACGGCTGGCTTTCTCAGGTTGCTCCGGCAGACGAGCCTGCAGATAGTTACGTGTACGATCCTACCGATCCGGTTCCGTCAACTGGCGGCCGGACCCTCCACATCAATATGGGCGATCCCGGCATCGAAGACAGATCGGCAGTCGAGGAGCGAGACGACGTCCTCGTCTATCAGACACCCCGGCTGACCGATCCGGTCTCGATCGCCGGGCCTGTCGACGTCACGTTGTTCGCCGCGAGCTCGGCGCCAGATACGGACTTTACGGCAACACTCGTGGACATCGAACCCGGCAATCACCCAATTCCTATCGCAGAAGGCATCATTCGGGCACGGTATCGCAACTCCATGGAAAGCGCGACGTTACTCGACGAGGGGGAGGTCACCGAATTCGATATCGATCTTCGGTCGGTCGCCCATACGTTCGAGAAAAACCACCGGATCGGTCTCGAAATCAGCTCGAGTAATTTCCCCCGATTCGATCCGAATCCGAACGTGGCGACGGATCCGGCTGAGGCCACAGCTGCAGAGGCCCAACCCGCCGTCCAAAACGTCTTCCATTCGGTCGAGTACCCGACACAGGTCACGTTGCCCGTTCGAGACGAGTAACGAACAGAGCCGAGAGCCCGCTTTCACCAGAAGGCAATTTCCTGCAGTCGACGGACGTTCGTCCGCGTTCGCTACACCCGAGATGAATACTTATGTGGCGGGTCTCTGTAGGGTTGCGGAACGATGAGGACGGAACTCGTCGCGACACAGTTCCTCGACCGCGCACGATCCCAGTTTGGCGATCAGGAGGCCATCCTGACCGTCGACGGAGAGCGATACACGTACGCAGAATTGGGCGACCGTGTCGACAGACTCTCGGCAGCGTTTCAGGAGTTGGGCATCGGAAAAGGAGACAGCGTCGCTGTTCTAGATCCCAACACACGGTATCACCTGGAGACTGCGTACGCGACGCTCCAATGTGGCGCAGTCCACGTCCCCTTGAACTACCGCCTCACACCTGACGAAAACGAGTACATCCTCGAGGATGCGGATGTCGATCTCGTCGTCGTTGATTGGGACTTTGTGGACAACATCGATCCGGTTCGAAGCGCGGTGTCTACCGATCAGTTTCTCTGTACGGATACCGATCGAGCAGAGACGGCCAACCAGTGGCAGGACGTTGAAACACTACTCGAAGAGGCGGAGCAATACGAATTCGATCGCCCGGACATCGACGAATCAGACATCGCGGCCATCAATTATACCTCCGGAACCACGGGTGAGCCCAAGGGTGTGGTCCGCAACCATCGAGGGGAGACCCTCCACGCGTACATCGCCAGTCACGAACTCGGCCTCACGAGTTCGGACGTCTACTACTGGACGCTTCCAATGTTTCACGTCAACGGCTGGGGGCACTTGTTCTCGATCACCGGTGCTGGGGCACGGCACATCTGTACCCGAGGCGTCGACGTAGCGGACGTCTTCGATACGATCGTTGCCGAGGACGTCTCGTACCTGTGTGCCGCGCCGGCCGTATTGAACATGCTCATCCAGCATTACGAGGAACACGACCCGCAGGCCACCGGTGATCGACACGTTCGGATCGCCACGGGCGGCTCCTCTCCACCAGAAGCGACGATTCGGACTGTCGAAGACGAAATGGGATGGACGCTCATCCACCTGTACGGGACGACAGAGACCGGTCCCCTCCTGACAACGTCGAATTACGGGCGGTTCATCGATGGCGATGCCGATGCCAGGTTTGGCGTGAAAAAACGGCAGGGCCTCCCGCTCCTTGGCACAGAACTCCGGGTTGTCGACGAGGATGGAACGGACGTCGACCAAGACGACGAGAGTGTCGGTGAGGTCGTGGTCAGAGGGAATCAGATCATGGAACGGTATCGCAACAAACCGGGGGCCACAGAAAAAGCGTTCAACGACCGGGTGGACGGGTGGTATCACACGGGTGACCTGGCCACGGTAGACGACCGCGGGATGATTTTCATTCAGGACCGCAAGAAGGATATCATCATTTCGGGTGGCGAGAATATCTCGAGTATCCAACTCGAAGATGTCCTATACGACCATCCGGCAGTACAGGAAGTGGCAGTCATCCCGTCGCCTAGTGACCAATGGGGTGAAACACCGAAGGCGTTCGTGGTCCCCTCGAGTGGTGATCCGCACAACCCAGAGACTACTGCGGCAGAACTCGAGGCGTTTACCAAAGAGCACCTGGCGAATTACAAGGCCGTCCGCCGGGTAGAATTCGTCGAGACGTTGCCAAAGACGTCGACCGGAAAAATTC
Organism: uncultured Halobacteriales archaeon; assembly: GCA_964552115.1. Taxonomy (GTDB): domain Archaea; phylum Halobacteriota; class Halobacteria; order Halobacteriales; family Haloarculaceae; genus CAZKGF01. Next base: position 1,370 of record CAZKGF010000203.1, on the reverse strand, counting down.
AGAAATACGAACTGCGAGACGCGGAATGGGACGAAGAATAGGGAGTTATCTTTCGGGTTTCACAGTGGTTCGTTCCCGTCGATCATTCGCCTCGCACGCGCTGCCATCTCTGGGACGCCTGCCTCCATTTTGGGATACAGATCGTCGTCGGCGTTCCCCTCTAGATGGCGACGGTAGAACATCTCCCCGAGGACGGCGAGTTTGTAGACGCCCAGGACGTGGTAGAACTGTTGATTGTCGAATGAGTACCCGGTCTGGCGCTCGTATCGGTCAACGAGTTCCCGGCGAGTCGGGAAGTCACTGTGGCGCATGAACGTTGGATACAGATCTCCGGTCGAGGCAGGTGCCTCCGGGTCTTTTTCATCCCACCAGAAGGAGAGCATCCAGCCTAGATCGGTCAACGGATCCCCGAGGGTGCTGAGTTCCCAATCGAATATACTGGCAATTTCCGGCGGCGTTCCCGGTCCGAACATGATGTTGTCCAGCTTGTAGTCACCATGAACGAGGGTATGTGGGTGTTCGCCCGGGCAGTGTTCTCGTAGCCACTCGGTTACGGTGTCGAGTTTCGGAACACTGCGATAATCGGCTGTCACCTCGATCGCCCATTCGAGTTGCTCCGTCCACCGTTCGACCTGGCGACCGGTGAACCCCTCCGGGTGCCCGAAATCCTCGAGATCGACGGCTGCCGGATCGACCGCGTGAACGGCGGCCAATCCATCGACCAGTTCCTGCCCGAGGCGCTGGCGAGCGCCGGCCGACTGAAACCTGGGTGGGACCTGCGTTCGAATAACATCTCCCGAAACAGCAGCCATTATGTAAAAATCACTGCCGATAACGGAATGGTCGTCGCAGGCCGCCACCGTTGGCGGGACAGGCACATCCGTCTTTTGTAACGCGTCAATGACGCGATACTCCCGCAATACGTCGTGTGCGTTCGAGGCGACTTCCCCGGGTGGCGGACGGCGGATGACGAGATCGTCATTGCCCCACGTCACGAACAATGTCTCGTTCGAATGGCCATCGTCGTGATACTCCACGGAATACGAATCCGCAGGATGGAGCGTTCGCTCCAGATAGGAGGCCAAGGCCTCCTCGTCCACGATCCGCGCTAGATACGCCTCCGTACTCTGCCTGCGTGTCATCCCTATATCTCCCGCCTAGATCCGCTGCATCCTTTATGGTTCGGTCATCCATCGGGCTTCGGTAACCACACCCTTCATTTTCCGTCGTGGGACCTCGTTTCTCGACTTATTTCGCCGCGATACCGCCGTCGGCGACGTGTACCTCTCCGGTCACGTACTGCGCCGCCTCGCTCGCGAGATACACGGCTGACCCGGCGATCTCGTCTGGCTGGGCACATCGCTTCTGCG
>CAZKGF010000202.1:0-4357 GCA_964552115.1 uncultured Halobacteriales archaeon | reverse complement strand
TGGAAGGAGAAGTATAAAGCGCCCTACGAACCGCTGGCAGGTGACGTGGAATTCGTCCCCTACGACGACGTCGAGGCCCTACGCGAGGCCGTCGACGAGAATACGGCCGGAGTCATTCTCGAACCGATCCAGGGTGAAGGTGGAATCAATCCGGCCAGCGTCGAATACCTCACTGCAGCCCGTGAACTCACGGCCGACGCTGGTGCGGCGCTGATCCTCGACGAAGTCCAAACCGGGCTCGGCCGGACCGGCACGTTGTGGGCGTGTGAGGCCGCCGACATCGTGCCAGATATGCTGACGACGGCAAAGGGCCTGGCCAACGGCTTGCCCGCGGGGGCGACGTTATGCCGTGACTGGATTGCCGACAACCACGGATCCCACGCCTCGACCTTTTCCGGTGGGCCGGTCATCGCGACCGCAGCCGACGCGACCGTCTCGACTATCGTGGAGGACGAACTGCCGGCACAGGCCGCTGACGTCGGCGACTATCTCCAGTCTGAACTCGAGGCGGCCGTTGGTGGATCGGTCAGAGACGTCCGCGGAGCGGGCCTTCTGGTCGGCGTTGAGGTCAAACGTGGTGCGAACCGACTCCTGCGAGACCTCGCAATGAATCACGGCGTGTTGGCACTACCCGCAGGTCGAACCGTGCTGCGGCTACTGCCGCCGCTGACCGTCGACCGGACCCATGTCGATGCAGTCGTCGACGCTGTCGAAGAGGTGGTAACGAATGAGTGAGGTGACCGGTCTGACTGAACCCAGGCAGTTGTTGCGCAATCTTGTCGAGATTCCGTCCGTCACACCGAACGAACGCCGGTGTGCACAACGCCTCAAAACCTATCTCGAATCCGCCGGTCGGGAGGTGTGGATCGACGACGCTGGCAACCTCCGCGCACCCGGTGACGATGGCGTGCTCCTCACCTCACACCTCGATACTGTCCCCGGAAACATCCCCGTCAGAGTCGAGGAACACCCAATCGAGGAGGTTCAGTGGGGCGGTGACCCCCCAACGGAGTACGACGCGGGATCGCTCGTGGATGTTCTCTGGGGTCGGGGCAGTGTCGACGCCAAGGGGTGTTTAGCAGCGATGGCCGTGGCTGCGGTTCGAACCGGTGCGAGTTTCGTGGGCGTCGTCGGCGAGGAGGTCGATTCCCGCGGTGGTCGCCACCTCGTCGAGACCCGGGATCACCAGCCGGATGCCCTCATTAATGGGGAGCCCTCGGGTTGGGAGGGGATTACCCTCGGCTACCGAGGCCTCTTGGCGGGTACCTACGTCGGGACGTCCGAATCGGGACATACCTCGCGCCCGGAAAACAATGCTATTCAGGACGCTATCGCGTGGTGGGCTGCACTGGAAACCGAGTTTACCGCAGATGGGTGGCAGCCGGTTTTTGAACGAGTTACCCCCAACCCCACGGCCATCCAGGGGGGGCTCACCGACGATGGGTTGTCGGTCGAGACGACGATGGACGTCCAACTCCGGATTCCACCGTCGATGTCGACCGAGGAAGTCGCTGAAATCGCGGATGGCCACCTCGATGTCGCTGATCGCGTCAATTGGCACGACCGGGTCGAACCAGTCATGCAAAGCCCGCGGACGGACGTCGCCCGGGCATTCCGGGCGGCGATTCGCAGACGGGGTGGCGAACCCCGCCTCCTGCGGAAGACCGGGACGGCCGACATGAACGTCTATGCACAACAGTGGGACTGTCCCATGGTGACATACGGACCCGGTGACTCCGACTTGGACCACGCACCGAACGAACACATCGTCCTCGACGAATTCGACAGGGCGGTGGCCGTTCTCGAAACTGCTACGGAGCGCCTTCTCGATGACTAGGGATTTACTCGACGTCGACGACCTGACAGCCGAAGAGCTTACGACCGTCCTCGACAGGGCCGCCGCACTAAAGACCGGGGCCGGCCGGTCTACGTCGTCGGCCCCGTTGACCGAGCAGACGCTCGCGATGGTCTTCGAGAAACCCTCGACACGGACACGCGTGTCATTCGAAACCGGGATGACCCAACTCGGGGGCCACGCCATATTCTTGGGGCCCGACGACATCCACCTCGGCCACGGAGAGCCGATCCGTGACACTGCGCGGGCGATCGCACGCTACGCAGATTTCATCATGGCTCGTGTTTTCGATCATGGTGACGTGGCGACGTTGGCCGAATACGCTGACGTCCCCGTAATCAACGGATTGAGCGACGCTGCCCATCCCTGCCAAACGCTCGCCGATCTACTGACTATCAGAGAACGGTTTGGCTTCGAAGACACCCGGGTAGCCTGGGTGGGGGATGGCAACAACGTTGCGCAATCGTTCGTTCTTGGGGCAGCACTCGCCGACCTCGACCTCGTCGTGGCGACACCGCCCGGCTACGGGATCGACGAAGACGTGCTAGAGCGAGCTCGCGCGCTCGGGAGCGAACCGACAACCACGACGGATCCAGCAGCGGCAGTCGCCGACGCTGACGTGGTGTACACGGACGTGTGGATTAGTATGGGCGAGGAGGAGGAACGAGCCGCTAAGCTCGCCTCGTTCGAGGGATATCAGATCACCAGAGACCTCCTGGGCGACCGCCCGTTGATGCACTGTCTTCCGGCCCATCGCGGTGAAGAGGTCACTGACGCCGTCCTCGAAAGCGACGCGGCGATCGTGTGGGACCAGGCCGAAAACCGGCTTCACGCCCAGAACGGCCTCTTGGTCTGGTTGGCCGAGCAGTGACGCGGTCCCGCTGGGTTTCACTCCCTGAAGTGGGGTGATTCCAAAGGTCTATGCGTGCTCGTGCCGTACCGTGGGCCACTATGAGCACCGAGACTGAGGGGACAGAAGACGACCTCCGAGAGCGCATCACGAACTTCCTGCGTCGAAACTTCCCGCAGATTCAGATGCACGGCGGGAGTGCAGCCATCCAGAACATCGACCGTGACGCTGGATCGGTGGAGATTCAACTAGGCGGTGCGTGTTCCGGCTGTGGTATTTCGCCGATGACGATCCAGGCGATCAAGTCACGGATGACGAAGGAAATTCCCGAAATCAACGAAGTTCACGCAAACACGGGCATGGGCGGATCCGAAGGGATGGCTGGCGGTGCGAGCCCATCGTTCCCTGGTGAGACCCGGGGAGGCGATATCGACGATGATGAAGGGCCCGAAGCCCCGTTCTGACGGAGACGTCCCACGATAGAATTTTTCAAATCGGTGTTCCCAGCGTCACTGGTCACTCTGTGGACCAGGACGCCCGTTTTCTCGTTATCGCCATAGGCCGGACGGATCGCTTGGTCCGTGATGGGGGCGACCTGCAAACCTCGCCTCGGTTGGAAGCGGGAAATGGCGTACTTGGCCAGGCGCCATCGAGTATGCTCGGCCGGGCTACTCCCCACGAAGGCCCCGTGCTGCCTCCCACGCAGTGACCAGTCCGGCTAGCGTTTCGTTGACGGGTACCGGATCAGTTGCATGGTCGACAACGTACCCGTTGATCGCGTCGATTTCCGTCCGGTTCCCCGCCTCCAGATCTTGCCGCATGGATGAATGGTTACTCGCCGTCGCCTGGGCGACCGCTTGCAATCGCTCGGTCGCCCGATCTGGCTGCAAGTCTATCCCTTCGGCGCGGGCCACACGGGCTGCCTCGGTCGCAGCCGCGTCTGCGATGTCACCCGCAGGCCCCTCGAGCAGTGCACCATTTTCGACCCCGGCCAAGGCAGTCGTCGGATTGATCCCTGCGTTGACAGCGAGCTTCTCCCAGAGCCGGGTTGGCATGTCTGGGACGACGGCAGTCTGGAGGGCAGATGTTTCGAACGCTGTGCCCACTCGGGTAGCGACGCTCGATTCGCCCCCGTGGCGAGGGCCAAGCGTGACGCTACCCAGGCCGGTGCACTCCACGACCCCCGGTTTCTCAAGCTTGGCGCCGTACGTACAGGTCCCTGCGAGGACGGGACAGGCGAGAGCGTCGGCCAATATCGACTCGTTGCCCATGCCGTTCTGGAGTGACAACGTAGCTTCGAGTGCCATCGGCGACAATTGTTCGCCAACCGTCTCGGTGTCATACGATTTTACAGTGACGACGGCCAGGTCCGCGGACGGTGGCGGTTCCGTCACTGCTGCCGGATATACTGACCGTTCGAGACGGCCCGTAATGCGGAGCCCGCGTTGGCGAATCGCCCGAACCTGTGGGGTCCGTCCCAGCAGTGTCACCTCGTGGTGTTCGGCGAGGAATCCCCCAACCAGACTTCCAAGACTGCCAGCTCCGACCACAACGATCCGCATACGATTCACAGATACACGGGGATCGCCTCAATCCTCCGTCCAGTAGTAGATGTCTTCCTTCGGTGCGCCACAGTCGGGGCACTCATCGGG
>CAZKGF010000201.1:1776-4378 GCA_964552115.1 uncultured Halobacteriales archaeon | reverse complement strand
CCGGATTTGCGCCAGCAAATCCTCGATGCGCGATGCAACGCACGGCTCTGAGGTTGTCCAGACGGTACAAAGGTCCCCGGTTTGTAGCAGGCAGGGCGCAAGCCTCAAATTCACAACACTTGTCGCCATCGAGGGTGCCCAACACTGGGTGGATTTTAACCGCCTGGCTGCCCGAACGGACGTATGGAAACTACGTTCGATTTCAGTGGCGATGTCGTCCTGGTAACCGGTGTCTCCGGGGCCCTCGGAAGTGCAGTGGCCACCGCGTTCGATGGCGCCGGTGCAACCGTCTGTGGTGCCGACGTAGTCGGGCCAGACTCCTCGGATAGCCTAGTGACGAACCCCGACCGGATCGATTTTTTCGAGCGCGATTTTACAAACGAAGACGCGGTGGCCGAGACAATCGAGACGATCGTAGACCGACACGGCGGACTCGACGTCCTGGCGAATATTGCAGGCACATGGCGTGGCGGCTCTCCGGTGTCTGAAACCTCACTCGAGACGTTCGATACGCTGTTCGATGTCAATCTCAAGACGGCCTTCCTCGCCTCGAAACATGCGATCGAGCCACTCGCTACCGGGGACGCCAAAGGCGCGATCGTCAGTGTCTCGTCGAGATCATCACTCGAAGGTGGTACTGGCGATGCCCTCTATCGGGCCTCGAAGGCTGGCGTCCGCCTCCTGACAGAGTCGATTGCGGCGGAGAACAGGGGATCGATCCGGGCGAACGCCATTATGCCGAGCGTCATTGATACACCCATGAACCGCGAGATGATGCCGGATGCAGACCACGACACCTGGGTCGATCCCTCGACCATCGCCGAGGTCGTTCTCTTCCTGTCGTCGACCGCAGCAGAACCAACCAGTGGTGCAGCAGTGCCGGTCTATGGTGAGGCCTAAGGAGTGTTGCTCAAGAAGTCCGTCCGTTCGGAAGGTCAGAATCCTTTTTAGCCCACTGGAGTATTTTCCAGCCAATGAGCGACGGGAGGCCAGCAGGATGACGATGGATGAAAGCATCGAAGAACTCGCGAAGCGCCGCGAACAGGCTCGATTGGGTGGTGGGGAGGAGAAAATCGAGTCTCAACACGAGCGTGGCAAGCTGACTGCCCGTGAGCGCATCGACTACTTCCTCGATGACGACACCTTCACCGAATTCGACCAGTTTCGCACGCACCGCTCACATAATTTCGACATGGAAGACAAACAGGTGCTGGGTGATGGAGTTGTCACCGGGTACGGCGAAGTCAACGGTCGCACGGTCTTCGTCTTCGCGCACGATTTCACCGTCTTCGGGGGATCCCTGGGCGAGGTATTCGCCGAAAAGGTCACAAAAGTGATGGACAAAGCTTTGGAAACCGGGGCACCGATCATCGGGCTCAATGACTCTGCCGGTGCCAGGATCCAGGAAGGAATCGACTCGCTGGCGGGATACGCGGAAATCTTCCACCGGAATCAACAGGCCAGCGGCGTCGTCCCACAAATATCAGCGATTATGGGACCGTGTGCGGGCGGTGCAGTGTACTCTCCTGCTATTACCGATTTCATTCTCATGGTCGAAGAGACCAGTCATATGTTCATTACGGGGCCGGACGTCATCGAGACGGTGACGGGGGAGGAGGTGGGCTTCGACGAACTCGGAGGCGCCCAGACACACGCCAGCGAATCCGGAGTGGCGCAGTTAACTGCCAGTGACGAGGAAGCAGCCCTGGACGACATCCGCCATCTACTCTCGTATTTACCCCAGAACAACGTCGAAGATCCGCCCCGAGTCGACCCCTGGGACGATCCCGATCGGCGAAGTGAAACCCTCAGAGACATCGTCCCGGACGAACCCCGAAAGCCATACGACATGACCGATGTAATCGGGGAAGTGGTCGACGAAGGCTCGTTCTTCGAAGTCGGCGAGGCATTCGCCCGCAATTTGGTGGTCGGCTTCGCCCGACTCGATGGGCACGCAATCGGTGTCGTCGCCAACCAGCCCCGTGTCAACGCGGGCACCTTGGATATCGATTCGTCGATCAAAGGAGCACGATTCGTCAGATTTTGTGACGCGTTCAACATCCCCATCCTCACGTTCGTCGACGTTCCCGGGTTCATGCCGGGAACCGACCAGGAACACAACGGTATCATTACACACGGAGCCAAACTCCTCTATGCATTCAGTGAAGCAACCGTCCCGCTCATGACGGTCATCACTAGGAAGGCGTACGGTGGTGCGTACGACGTCATGGCCTCCAAACACATCGGTGCAGACGTCAATTATGCCTGGCCAACCGCGGAGATTGCGGTTATGGGCCCCCGCGGAGCCGTCAACGTCCTCTATAGTGACGAACTCGAAGCGGCAGACGATCCCGAACAGCGGCGGGACCAACTCATCGAGGAGTATCGCGACCAGTTCGCAAATCCGTACTCAGCGGCGGATCGCGGATTCGTCGATGACGTCCTCACGCCGGAGGACACCCGACCACAACTGATCGACGATCTGGCAATGCTCCGGTCGAAACGAACCTCCCAACCCGACAAGAAACATGGCAACATCCCCCTCTAGTGAGCAGGCAGCTGGACGAGACGACGCGCAGGCACCCGAACTCTCCATCTCGAC
>CAZKGF010000201.1:0-1676 GCA_964552115.1 uncultured Halobacteriales archaeon | reverse complement strand
ATGCGGGCCTGTGTCGAGCTGGGGATCGAGACCGTCGCAATCTACAGCGAGGCCGACCGCAACGCCGGTCACGTGCGGTACGCTGACGAGGCGTATAACGTGGGACCTGCGCGGGCGGCGGACTCGTATCTGGATCAAGACGCGATCATTGCTGTTGCCGAGCGTGCCGAAGTCGACGCAATCCATCCCGGGTACGGGTTTCTCGCTGAAAACGCCGAATTCGCCCGCCGAGTCGAAGAAACGCCGGGCGTTGTCTGGATCGGTCCGGACAGTGACGGCATGGAACAACTCGGCGAGAAGACCAAAGCCCGCTCGATTATGCAGGATGCTGAGGTACCAATCGTTCCGGGCACGACGGAACCCGTCGACGATCCCGCCGAGGTGGAGGAATTCGGAAATGAACACGGCTGGCCGATCGCAATCAAAGCCGAGGGAGGTGGTGGCGGCCGGGGAATGAAGGTCGTCCACGGATCCGAGGAAGCCGAGGCCCAACTCGAAAGTGCCCGCAGAGAGGGGGAGGCATACTTCGATAACTCATCTGTCTATCTGGAACGGTACCTGGAAAATCCACGACACGTCGAGGTCCAGATACTCGCGGACCAGCACGGTAACGTTCGTCACCTCGGCGAGCGTGATTGTTCACTCCAACGTCGCCACCAGAAGGTCATCGAGGAAGGGCCCAGTCCAGCACTCTCCCCTGAACTGCGCGAGCAAATCGGAGACGCTGCCCGGCGGGGGGTCGCCGCCGCGGGATACACAAATGCTGGAACCGTCGAGTTTCTGGTCGAAGAAGATGCCGATCGGTCGGCTGGAGGTGTGTTGGGCCCGGAAACGAACTATTATTTCCTCGAAGTTAACACCCGCATCCAAGTCGAACACACCGTTACTGAAGCCATCACGGGCATCGACATCGTGAAATGGCAACTCCGGATCGCACAGGGAGAGCAGATCGGATTCGATCAATCGAGCGTCTCCACCGACGGCCACGCCATCGAATTTCGTATCAACGCGGAAAACGCCGCGGCAGACTTCGCTCCCGCAACGGGGGGCACACTCGAGACGTACGATCCGCCCGGTGGAATCGGCGTTCGCGTCGACGACGCGATCCGGCAGGGTGACGACCTCGTCACTGATTACGACTCCATGGTCGCGAAACTGATCGTCTCTGGTGGGGACAGAGATGAGTGTCTCCGACGGTCGGCCAGGGCGCTTGCCGAGTACGACATCGAGGGTATCCACACGATCATTCCGTTTCACCGGCTCATGCTCGAAGACGACACCTTCACCGCGGGGACACATACGACCAAGTACCTCGACGAACACCTGGATCCAGAGCGGATCGACGCTGCCCAACAACGCTGGGGAACGGGGCGGACGGACGACTCCGAGGAAGAGAGCGAAACGGTCCACCGAGAGTACACGGTGGAGGTAAACGGCAAACGGTTCGAAGTCGAGTTAGAAGAGCGGGGCGTTCCGATTCAAGAAGCAGAGACCGGGAGTGGTTCGACCCAACCCAGACCCGATCGCGCCGGTCCGACCGAAGCCGAGTCCAGCGGTCCCGCCGAGAGTGCCGAGGGAGAAACCGTTACGGCGGAGATGCAAGGGACCATTCTCGATGTGACGGTCTCGGAAGGAGACGAGGTCGAGGCAGGCGACGTTCTCCTCGTCCTCGAGGC
>CAZKGF010000200.1:0-4406 GCA_964552115.1 uncultured Halobacteriales archaeon | reverse complement strand
ATCCGGTCGAATGTTTACGAAGTCGAGGAAGTCTTCGGCCGCGAGTAGACGATCGACGGAGACGTACCCACCGGCAATACGAACGGCAGTCCGCTCGCCGATCAGCGGAGACAACATAGCGAGTGCACAGGCAATATCGTACGCGGCTGCGGGTTCGACCGCAGCAGTCCGAACGGTGGTCGCATCGATGAAGTAGAGCGTCCCGTCGGTTACCAGGACGTTCTCGGCACGCAGGTCACCGTGGACGAGTTGGTGGTCGTGCATGCGTGCGAGTGCGGCAAACAAGTCCGGAGCGACCTGGGACACGGTCTGGATATCGACACGGTCCAGCGGCTCGAATCCCTCGAGATACTCGAGGACGAGGACGCCGTGGCCCCGAAACTCGAAGGTTTCGAGCGGCTTTGGCGCATACAGGTCAAGTTCGCGCATGCGCGCCGTCGCTCGAAATTCCCGTCGGGCCATTTCGATAGGAGTGTCGACGTGTTCGAAAAACCCCGGTGTCCCGCTGGAGAAAACGCCCAGATTTCGGCCGGTGGTCAATAGCGCGTGGACAAGCGCATTCTGTGGCGTCATGACCTTCACGAAGAACCGTTCATTGACTACACAGGGTGTCGAGAGCCAGTTGTCTACATCGAGCGGGCGGACCGACGTCTCCGTTTCTCCTGTCCTGGTTGCCACCTCCGCCGCAACACCGTCAAGCGTGGCTGCCGAAACGCGACCGCGGAGGAGACGACGAACGGCCATGTCCCGAGAACGGTCCCACGCGGATAAACGGTTTCGGGGCAGGGAAGTTTAGGGCACTCCCCACCCAACCAAGCTATGGACTTCAGATTGCCGGAAGAACACCGGTTGATGCGGGACGCCGTCCGGGACTTCTGTGCCTCCGAGATCGAGCCGGTCGCACAGGAGATCGAAGACGGGGGTGAGTTCCCCCACCGTGTGTTCGACGGGCTCGCGGACCTCGACGTCCTCGGTGTGCCCATCGCGGCCGAACACGGGGGCCTCGGCGGCGATCAGTTGTTGTACGCCACAGTGGCCGAAGAACTGGGCCGGGTGTCCGGTTCGATTGGGCTTTCATACGTTGCCCACGTCTCCCTCGGCGCCAAGCCGATCGAAAACTATGGCACCCCCGAACAGAAACGACGATGGCTGGCCCCGTTGGCCCGCGGTGAGCATATCGGTGCCTGGGCGTTAACGGAACCGGACGGGGGGAGTGACGCCAGCGATCTCCAAACCCGCGCTGTCCGTGACGGTGACGAGTGGGTCCTCTCGGGAACGAAGCAGTTCATCACGAACGCGAGCGTTGCTGATTCGATGTTAGTCAAAGCGGTGACCGACCCAACCGCTGGGACTGAGGGGATTTCCACGTTTATCGTCGAGCCGACCGCCCCCGGCGTTGACGTCACGACGACGTGGCGAAAGATGGGTTTGAACGCCTCTCCGACCTGTGAAGTCCAGTTAGACGACTGTCGCCTCCCCGCAGATAGACTCCTCGGTGACCCAGGAGAAGGATGGGAACAGACCAAACAAACTCTGGACGGGGGCCGAATTTCGATTGCCGCCCTCTCGGTCGGTCTTGCCCAAGGTGCGTTCGAAGCCGCAAGACACTACGCCACCGAGCGTGAGCAGTTCGGGCAACCGATCGGGCGATTCGACGCAGTCAGGGATATGATCGTCGGGATGGATCGAAAGATCGAGCGAGCCAGGCTTCTGACCCAAAAGGCCGCACGTCAATACGACAACGGCGACGACGTCCGGCGTCTCTCAGCGTTGGCCAAACTCGACGCAAGCGAGACCGCACGCGAGGTTGCAGAGGACGCTGTCCAGGTATTGGGCGGGTATGGCTACACGACTGACTACGCGCCACAACGGTTCTTCCGGGACGCCAAACTCATGGAGATCGGTGAAGGAACGAGTGAGATACAGCGGCTAATTCTTGGCCGTGAACTCGGCCTCCTGTGACGAGAACCGACGGGGATCTCGCTGTCTGGTGTGGCACAATCCACAGCGTGTTTGGAAGATCGAACTCCTCAAACCCCGGCCCCGCGATCGCTGCCCCATGGGGACGCCACGCCCAACCCGGACCGAGCAGGTTGGGGAAGTACTGGACCGGCTCTCGGCCGAGTATCCGGACGCGACGATCTCTCTCGAGTTCTCCAATCGCCTCGAGCTGTTGGTCGCCGTGATCCTGTCGGCGCAGTGTACGGACGAGCGGGTCAACGAAACCACCCGGGATCTCTTCGAAAAGTACCCAACTGCGGCTGAGTTCGCGAACGCGTCCGAAGACGAACTCGCAGACGACATCTACGGTATTACCTACCACAACCAAAAGGCCGGATACCTCAAATCCGCCTGTGAAAAGATCGTCGACGAGTTCGGTGGAGACGTCCCCGACTCGATGGACGCGCTCACCTCCCTTCCAGGCGTTGGGCGCAAAACAGCAAATGTGGTCCTCCAACACGGGCACGACGTCGTCGAAGGCATCGTTATCGATACCCACGCACGCCGTCTATCCCAGCGGCTCGGTCTCACCACTGAAGACACACCTGATCGGATCGAAGCAGACCTCAAAGACATCGTTCCGCCCGAAGACTGGCAGCAGTATACTCACCTCTTGATCGCTCACGGTCGAGCCGTCTGCACCGCACGTACGCCCGCGTGTTCCGACTGTGTGCTCGAGGACATCTGTCCCTCCTCACGGCTCGATCACGACATTGATCTCGCGAGTGGCGACCCCTGGGAGTAAAAAGTGGGTCTCACAGCACGTACCGAAGCAGAAAGCGGCTGACGCCGACGATGTACGCCAAGAGCCAAAATAGAATGTACCCAAACACGCCAATTCGCAGCCGACGGCGCCAGTGAGCGAAGTTCTCTTCGCCGATCTCCTCGAGGATAACCTCGTGATCGTAGTCGTGATAGAGATCGTATCGGCGCTTTGCCCGAAAGATTCTGACGATACCGGTACCGGCGAACGCCAGAAGTGCGTACGCTTGGAGACCCAGGTAGGCATGGACAGCGGCAACCCCGTTCATCTGCATCGGGAGACGAGGAATCATCCACCCGATAAGCGGCACGGTGGTAAGGGCCAATCCAAGGCCGATGAACGTCAGATGGTACATGAGATCGTCCCATGTCACGGGATCCTGTTCGATGATGTACCACGCCCCGTAGATGAAACACGGGAAAGAGAGCGTGACGGCGATGAGCACCACCGTCGAGATCACGGCCGGATCCGTCGCCATTACTACTGATTGGAATGCTCCCGGTTTAAGCGGGCCGGACGGCGAGCGTCGACGGGTCAGAAAGTGTAAACGCTCGGGGATCCTACGCCGCTCCATGGCGGAGCAGGGATCCGACAGCGCGGACGATGGATCCCCCTCGGACGGTGACGAAGCGGTGACCACTGCTGAGCTCCGAGAGCGTGTCGAAGCGGAATACGACTTCGAGAACTTCGGCCCCGAGGACATGGCCGAAATGAGTGCTGCGGAGTGGGAGGCAGCATTCGACGCGGACTCCTGGATTACCGGTGACGCACTGTTAGACCGCGTCCAAGCCGATCTCGAACACAGGGTAGCCCAACGGGACGTCTTCGCGAGGATCGAACGCCGAGAGGACGACCTCGTTGCATACTCGGATACGGGGTACGCCGTGGTGTATCCTGACGGCAGTGTCGATGGGTCAGGCACGGTCTTGCGAGATGTCAAACCGACTGTGGCGTTGTGTTCAATGGAATCCTACGACGTCCCCGACCGGCCCGACGGCGATGTCCTCCCGGAGCCACAGGCCGTTCCAGAATCCAGCGATGCGCTTGGTAACACCGTTCTCCAGGTAATCGGAGGGATCCAGGTTTTGGCAGGCGTTATACTCGTCGGTGCCTGGCTGTTGTCCGTTCTTAATCTCGTTCAGATCCCGGCCGCTGGCACCGGTGGCCTCAATCTGATCCTCATTCTCGTTGCAGGAATCGGCTTTACGCTCATCGGAATCTTTCTATTCGTCCTCGTCGCCAACGCGCGTCTCTCGGACAAGTTTCGAGCCGAAGAGTATCGAAACCGTCTCCGTGCAATCGATATCGACGATGACGAACTACCGGCGTATCTGGCGGATTTCGAGCGAGAGGAAACCGTGCTCGAATCCGAGAAATCTTCAACGGGCCAATCTACGACGAGCGGGCCCCGAACCGATGGCTCAGAGGGAAACTGAGTGACGTAGAATGGCTCGCCTGCCGGCGTATTCGGTGGGTTTATACAAAGCCGGACCGCACTTTCGGGCGTATATGAATAGGCGGGACTTTCTGCGAACGGCCGGCGGTGCGGCCGGTGGGTCAGCTGCCATCGCCACCGCCTCAGGACCCGCAACCGCCGCCGAAGACGGTAACCAAACCGGCGGGGGCGGAGGCGGTGCTGCGC
>CAZKGF010000199.1:0-4418 GCA_964552115.1 uncultured Halobacteriales archaeon | reverse complement strand
GGCGATGCCGGCGGCGAGGTCGTCGCCACGGGGACGCCCGAGGCGATCGCCCGGATCGCCGGTGACTGCGGTGACTGCACTCTCGGTGGCTATCGTGGATCACGCAATCAAAAATGTCGTAACCATCGTCGGGGGGATCGCCTCGATGACCTTGTTGAACGTCTCACTTACGACCGCCGTCGAGGAGAGTCGCGACGTGGAAACTGTCAGCCACGATTAGCGGTAGCCGAGCGTCGTGTGAGCGACCCCCATATGAAGGTTTCAACATACCGACCCTGACCTGGGGTATCGGGCCGTCAGACGGGCGTCATAGATGGATAACCAAAACAGTTAAATAAATTTCGGGCGAACCCGAGGTTAGCACATCAGTCCGGGTTCTTCAAGGTTCGTCCTGCCCGGCGAGGCTCTGCCTTCGAACCAATGAGTGAATCAAACACACGTACCCGATCCCGCGAACGGGAACAGACGGATGAAGAAACCACCGGTGTCGCGTGCCCGGAGTGTTCGGGAAAACTCCTGGTCGACGACGAGCACGGCGAGACAGTCTGCCAGGATTGTGGCCTGGTCGTCGAGGAGGACTCGGTCGATCGCGGCCCTGAATGGCGGGCGTTCGACGCGAAAGAGAAAGACGAGAAATCCCGTGTCGGTGCCCCGACGACGAACATGATGCACGACAAAGGGTTGTCGACCAATATCGACTGGCGAGACAAGGATGCCTATGGCAACTCTCTGGGAGCCAAACAGCGACAAAAGATGCAGCGGCTCCGAAAGTGGAACGAACGGTTTCGGACGCGGGACTCGAAAGAGCGAAACCTGAAACAAGCCCTCGGCGAAATCGATCGAATGGCAAGTGCGCTCGGCTTGCCTGAAAACGTTCGAGAGACAGCGTCCGTCATTTACCGGCGGGCCCTCGATGAAGACCTCCTCCCCGGCCGGTCGATCGAGGGAGTATCCACGTCGTCAGTCTACGCGGCCGCTCGACAAGCCGGTGTTCCTCGAAGTCTCGACGAAATTACCGAGGTTTCACGCGTCGAGAAGAGTGAAATCGCCCGGACGTACCGGTACGTCGTTCGGGAACTCGGATTGGAGGTCAAACCCGCCGATCCTGAGAGTTACGTGCCCAGGTTTGCCTCTTCGCTCGAACTATCCGAAGAGTCCGAACGTCGGGCTCGCCAACTGCTGACCAATGCAAAGGAAAAGGGTGTCCACTCGGGCAAATCTCCCGTCGGGCTCGCCGCTGCTGCGGTGTACGCGGCTGCCCTGTTGACGAACGAAAAGACGACACAGGCTGCCGTTAGCGAGGTGGCCGACATCTCCGAAGTCACCATTCGGAACCGGTACCACGAACTCCTCGAAGCCGAACAGGACATTCCCGTCGCCTAAGCGGGGGGACTTTTAGCCACCCGGGCCGGACCGACGCACATGGACTTTTCGGCCTTCGTTCTCGCTGCTTCGACAGCTGATCTGGGAGACGAGCCGGCAGCCCGCCGATTCGCAACTGTTCTCGAATTCCGAATGGATCTCGCACCCTCCCCCCTCTCCCAACTGGCGGAATACGACGGCGAGCTTCCGGTAATCGCAACCAACCGGGTTGAATGGGAAGGGGGAGAGGCACCCGACGATGGCCGACGGATCGAGGAACTCACACAGGCTGTCGAACATCCCAACGTGGAAGCAATCGATGTGGAACTGGCTGCAATGACGGGCGGCGGCGCGGTCGAGGTTTCGCCCCTGCTCGCGACGGCGGCCGAAACAGACGTTTCCGTGATCGTCTCGGCCCACGACTTCGAGGAGACGCCCGGGCTAGACCAGTTGGCCGATACACTTGCCGAGGCTGCTGACCGAGGCGAGGTTGGCAAACTCGCTACGACAGCGACGGATAGAGCGGACGTCCTCAGGTTGCTTCGCGCGACACACGATGCGTCTGAAGCCGGACACACAGTCGCGACAATGGCCATGGGCGAACCGGGTAGACATTCTCGCGCAGTCGCCCCGTTGTATGGGTCACGAATCGGATACGCCCCTGTCGATTCGGCAGCGGCGACAGCACCTGGACAGTATGATTTGGAGACTCTAGCAGATCTGGTTGCCCGTTTGCAACACGGGAAACCGCCGACGAAAGGTTAAACACGTGGCGGGCACGCAGATTCGTCAGTGAACCTTACCGGTGGGAGTACGGAGACTTCGGCCAAACGTCCCTGGTTAGCGGCGCTACTAGCCTTTCTGTTGCCAGGACTCGGTCACCTCTACCTTCGGAAATGGTTCAGAGCGCTTCTCTGGTTCGCCACCGTGTTGTTGGTGGGCCAGTTACTCATTCCACCGGACGTGATGTCCTCGGAGCTTTCACTCGAGGCGTTTCTCCAGAACCTTGAGGCCGTTCCGCAGGATGCGATGCTGGGCATCCTCACGGTGACGGCACTCTCGATGATCGACGCGTTCCTCATCGCCAAACGCGAACCGATTCGCGAGTCTAGCGGGGAGACACAGACGTGTCCAAACTGTGGGAAAGAACTGGACCGCGATCTCGATTTCTGCCACTGGTGTACGACGGAGTTGGATGGAAGCCGAGGAGGGTGAGGACGCTGGTGAGGGGCTTATTTCTCAATTATTGATTCTTCAACAGCCTCACCGAAGTGGCGGGCAGTATCGTCGTAGTATAGCAAGATTTCGTCCCCGGCTTCGAGGTCAGTCACAGCGGTTCGCCCTTCCTCGGTATGAACTTTGATCGTCTCTGCGTTTTGGAGCAGTGTCTCGACCCGGTCCCCGGATTCGGTTTCGGCCTGAACGCGGAACATGGGACGCTTTTCAATCTTGACGCGGCCAACGATCGCTTCACGGGTTGTCCCGTCTACGTCGGTAACCAGGACTTCGTCACCACTTGCTAACTCCGAGAGGTATTTCGTTTCGCCGCTGGGAGTTCGGACGTAGGCGTGGACGGCACCTGCGTTGACGCGAAACGGTCGAGAGGCGACATACGGAGACTCTGCAGTCTCTGCGTGGACGAAAAAGAGTCCCCGTGACATCGACCCGACGAGCATTCCCTCGTCGTGGTCCATCATCGATCCCGTGTCAACACAAACACGGTCGGCGGAGCCGGTCTGTTCGATCGCTGTGACGGTCGCATATTCCAGGGACAACTGCTCTCGTCCGACGGCATCTCTTACGGCAACTGTTTCCCGGATTTCGTCTGGGTCGTCGGTGTCCAAGAGGACTGCGTCCGCTCCGATTTCTAAGGTTTCGTAGGCAGTGCGGGCTTCTTCTGCAGTGGTTACACCCGCCACGAGCGTCGTTTCGTCGCCAATTCGTGCGATCAAGTTTTCCAGGGGGATGATCGTCCAGTCCTCGCCGACGACGATGGTGAATTCAGCAGTCTGCGCGACCGCTTCAGCGAACGCTTCGTACTCCTCATCGAGGATTCTCACGTATCCACCGGCCGGTTGAGCACCCTCCGAACGCAGGGCCGAAAGGTCTGCAGAGCCAGCTAGATCATTAGGTAACGAGACCGTTCCATCACCCTCACCCGACTTGCCCACGACGGTAAGATCGGCTTCGCTCGCCGTTTCCTCTGCCTCCATAACGTGGACGTCGTCGCCAGCGAACGCAGCGACGTTTATGTCTCCAAGTTCCCGAACGCGCTCGACATCGCGTTCGTCAACGAGGACCCAATCCACGCCGGCCTCGAGGCCGGTGGTAATCCGCCGTTTTCGTGCCTCCCAGTCGCCGACCTCGTCGTCGGCCTTTAGCCACACGGCGCGTGTCATGTCAGTCCACTCGGAGTGCGGGGGTTTGAACGTGGCGAATCCCGGGATTATTGGAACTCACTCCACTTATGGTTGACACGCGAGTGCGGCACGCACTGCTTCGCTGCGCGTTAGATAACTTCCTTCTTCGACGAGACGGTCGATCTCGCCCAGGAACTCCTCGGAGGCTTCGACTTCAAGCGCGGTCATCTCCGGGGGATCTGAGACAGAGGTCATGCCACCGAATGGGCAAGGCTGACAGATAAGCGTTCGTCAGACACCGTCCGATCGGACCGAAAACCGAAACTCAAATGGATTTTTGACCCATGGGAACGGTAAAGATCGGTGCCGCAGTACGCCGGGATACCAACTATGAGCGGCCTGTTTCCGTTGCAACGGACGGTGGAACTGGACGATCGAGAGCCAAAACTCGTTGGTCTCGACGACGAAACTGCAGACGAGGTATTTGACGCCCTCTCCTCACGAACCACCCGTCAGATTTTCGCCAAACTTCACGAAGAACCTCATGCGTCTTCCGAGTTAGCAAAAGAAACAGACACCTCTGTTCAGAACGTCCAGTATCACCTAGAAAAACTAACGAAGGCGGATTTAATTGAAGTGGTCGACACCTGGTACTCCGAGCGCGGAACCGAGATGAAGGTATACGCGCCGACGGAC
>CAZKGF010000198.1:0-4440 GCA_964552115.1 uncultured Halobacteriales archaeon | reverse complement strand
GAACCCGAACAGCTCTCTCCCCGAGAATTTGGGGAGGATGAGGCTGACGAGACCCATCGGCGGGAGGACCAGTATGTACACCTCCGGGTGACCGAAGAACCAGAACAGGTGTTGCCACAGCATCGCCCCGCCACCTTCGACTGCATAAAAGGCCGTGCCGAGATTGCGGTCCATCAACAGCATGACGATCGCACTGCCCAGGAGTGGGAATGCGAAGAGGATCAATCCCGACTGGGTGAGGATGGTCCAGGAGAAAATATCCAGATTCGCCCAGGTCGTCTCGTCGTCTCGCTCGGTGAAGATGGTCGCGATAAAGTTGATTGCGCCCCTGGTCGCCGATACCCCCGTCAAGTGGAGGCCGAGCAGCATGAGATCGGCCCCCGGATTCGGTCCGGCCAGTCCCAACGACTGCTCGACCGAGAGCGGCGTGTACATCGTCCAGGAAGTCTGGGCTGCCTGGATCGCCCCGCCAGTCAAGGGTTCCAGGAAGAACCCACCCCAGACGAGCAGGGCTCCGGGTGGGAGGAGCCAGAAAGCGATCGCATTGACACGGGGAAAGGCCATGTCGTCGGCGCCGATGAGTAGCGGGACGAAATAGTTCGAAAAGGCGGCGATAATGGGCGTCCCGAATAGGAACAGCATCGTGATCCCGTGGCTGGTCATGATGGCGTTGTAAAACCCGTTCCCGAAGAGCATGCCTCCGGGAGTGATCAACTGTAGTCGGATTCCGACTGCCATCAGACCCGCGATAGCGAAGGCGATGATCGCATAGGTACCGTACAAAATGCCGATGTCTTTGTGATCGACGGTGGTGAGCCAGCGAAGCACCCCGCCGGGTTTTTCGGCGTGGCCGTGGGTCGCCTCCCCGATGTGTCCATACCCGCCAGCCAGGGGCGTGTACGTACGCCAATCTTCAGCGCGTGTAATCAGGACGACGATCGCGACGAGGACGATCGCCATCAGCCCCGTCAGGAGCAACTGGCCACTTGCCATAATTTCCGGTCCGGACCGGGACGTTATGAATGGCAGGATCCGAAAATCTATCGGATTTCTTACGTATGATTAAACTCCTCACGGGCCGGCGGATCCGGGCAGATACTTCTAATCATATCAATATTCTGAGAACGGTTTCCCAGCCCTGTTTTAGTCGTCAGCCGGCTCGGCCGCTTCCGCTGCCGAGATTGCCTTTCCAGCGTAGTATGTGAGAGCGACGAGCCCGACGAACATGGTCCCGACGATGGACAGTTGAATAGCGGAAAACACCGGATCGAATCCGAACGGATTGAGGACGACGAAGAGCACGAAGAAAAACCCCAGAATGACCAACGGAATAACGTTCACGGTCAGGTCGAGCCACGTCTCCCGATCGAATACCGGTGGGGACATGTCTCAGGCTACGCCAAGGCGGGGATAAGAGCCTGCTGATTCACTGGGGCGTGCCGAGTTCGACAGCCGTGGCCATCGCGAGGAGTGTCACACCCGCGACTGCGATGGCCGTTGCGCGATAGACGACGGGATTCGCGCGGTCGACTAGTGTGCCAAGTGTTATGGCATCAATCCCGAGTTGAGCGACGGTCACCACTGCGCCGATTCCCACGAGGACGGCGCCGAGCACGGCGAGAGCCCCCGTCGGTCGCTCGAGATAGCCAGCCTCGTGGAGAATCCCGGCGACAGCACCGCCAAAGAGGAGCAAGCCGCCGACGGTTACCGGAAAGATACCGAGGACGACGCCCACTTCCGAGACGACGACACCCAGCGCGACAAATACCGGCCACGCACTGGTTTTGCGGAACCGCTCATTGAGTCCCTGGACGGCCTCGTCCCCCATTAGGACTCGATTGGTCACCGAGGCCCAAAGAGCCGTCGTTCCCCGGTCCGGGATCGACCGATCCGGCAGGTCCCCCGCAAAGTATTTGCGTTGCATCTGGTTGTGTACAGACAATGAGTACGCGCGTAGTCGAGCGGGTCGACGACTGGTCTAGTCGGTCGTTTACCGACGGCTACCACGAACTCCACAGTCTGGCCGATCGGGAGTTTTCTGGCGTGGTTCGCGCCGGCGGTGTGGAACTCTTCATGACCGGGGGCGTGGTCGTCGGTATTCACGGCGGCGATATGGGGGATTTTGAAGACGCCGAGGGGACGGTGTTCGATGCGCCGGATCCGGCATTACCGCTGTTGGCGGTGATGCAAAAGCAAAGCGACGAGGTCCGGGCAAAATACTACACGGAAGACACGCCGATCTCTGAAGTCGACGACACACTCTCCAACGGGGGATTCAGCGGCTATGTCGAACTCTCCGAGAACGTTCTCAGTGGGGATTATTTCATCGTCTATCACGGCGGTGAATCAATGGCAGTGGCCTTCGTGGGTGAGTCCAAACAACTGTTAACCGACCAGGAGGCCTTCGACACCGCTGACGACGAGGTGGGCATCTACGAGGTCCGGCCTGTCGACGTCACCCCACTCGAAATTCCAGAGGCGAAAGGCGAGCAGTCGGACGAACCGGACGAACCTGCAGCCTCGGCCGCCTCGAGTAGTGAAGAGGACGAACCCACCAGCGAGCAAGCGCCGTCCGTGGACGAAGACACCGAGGAACAGGCGTCTGCGGATGAGCCATCCGACTCGGAGGCGGGCACTGGGACAGACGCGGCTGGAGGCGCTGCCGACAGCCCCGAAGCCACATCCGAGTCCGGTCCGAGTGAGACCGGAGACGGGGCGAGAGACACACAGAGAACACCGGCCACGGACGCGACACAACGGACCGAGCAATCTGCAAGGGGGACATCGTCGGCCGACTCCCAGGGAGGGGGCCAGCGGGCTTCGGAGGGGGGCGGGTCGGGTGCGGCACAGACCACCGGGCAAAGTCCACCGGAACACCCCGGACAGCGAGCCCAACGCGGTGCCGGGGCGCTCGAAACTCAATCGATTCCGTCTCTCGATCCGGGACGATCTGTGTCTCCAATCACACCCGACCCGGCGTCGAAACCGGCACCGCCGGCCGGCCGGCAAGGGACGGGGTCTCCCCGCACGTCCTCACAGGAGGCGCCCACCGAGCAAGCCGGTCGGACGCAGTCTCACCAACAGTCCGAACCGGAGCCATCCCGGGCGCAGGCCCAACCCCCCACCGAAGCTGTCGAGGAGACAGCGACCGAGCGAATCGACGAACTCGAATCGAAACTTGACGAGCGCGAGGCGGAGATCGAACGCCTGGAGAATGCCCTGGCAAATACGGAGGACGAACAGGAGGAACTCCGGGACGAACTGGCAGACCTACGCGCCGAGCGAGACGAACTGGCCGAGGAAGTCGAGCGGCTATCAGAGGAGCTCGAACGGATCGGTGGCGCGACCGGCGAGTCCACAGAGCAACGGATGACCCCAGAGGAAGCTCTGTCCGGGACGGACATTTTCGTTCGGTACCACTCGAAGGGCCAGGCGACATTAGAAAAGGCCCACGGTGGGAACGTGCCCAAAGACGACGTCACCGGCAACTTACGACTCGAGACACACACGCAGTTCGACGGCGATGCGGCTACGGTGGCCGGCACACCGTTCGAGGCGTTTCTGGAATCCCGACACGAGTACCAGTTCGTCCGGTGGGTCGTCGAAGATCTCTTGTTCGAGATCCGCGATACCGGGCAAGCTGACGCCCTGCGGGGCTTGTTCGACGCCATTCCGAAGATCGATCGAGCAGAACTTCACGGCGTGGTCGAGTCGACATACACCGAAAACGACCAGGAGACGACCACCGAGGAGGCATTCGACGTGGTCCTTCGTGACAAGATGGGTAATCCGCTCTTGGTTGCGAACTTCAACGATTCCCGCGAAGGTGCCAGCGAGTCGATGATGACCTCCCTCGTCACGGCTGCCGAACGAGTTGGGACAGCGGCGGATACCTTCGCCTGTGCATTTCTCGTCACTCGGAGCTTCTTCGAGCCGGGGGCACTAGAGACGGCGAGTGAAGCGACGCGAAGCGGCCTGCTCAGTCGGGACAAACGCCGCTCGTTCGTAAATCTCTCCAGAAAACAAGGCTATCACCTCTGTCTGGTCGAAGCGCGAAACGAGAATTTCCACCTCGCCGTCCCTGAACTGTGAGACAGACGACCGCAGAACCCCTATCCCTCGATTTCGGCGACGCCTTCGATCTTCATCCCCTCGAGCTTGTCGATGATGTGGTCGATCTTGCCGTCGAGGTCTTCGACGAATTCCCCGGTCCGTTCAGTGGTAATAGCCCCTTGGCTCGATGGCTCGATCAGCTCTTCTTCTTCGAGCACACGGAGCGAGTAGCGAACCTTGTGGTGTGGGTACCCGGTTTCGTTAGACATCTTCACGATACCGATGGGTTCGTTCTCGATTACCATCCGGAGAACTTGCAGATGGCGCTCTAACATGTCTACTTCCTTCTCAAGCCTGTCTATCATGGCACTTGTTAACTTGTATTGG
>CAZKGF010000197.1:0-4474 GCA_964552115.1 uncultured Halobacteriales archaeon | reverse complement strand
AGTGGGACGTACGAACACGCCTATATCGGCATCTCACTCAACGACGTGACGCCACCAATCGTTGAAGCAAACGACCTCGATCTCACTCGAGGGATCTACGTCGACGAAGTGCGATTTGCCAGCCCCGCAGCCGGCGTCCTCCAAGGGTCCGATGGCTCTCGGATCGTCGACGGCCGACCCGTGCCCGTCGGTGGCGACGTCATCGTGGGGCTGGCCGGATACCGAATCGACAACCGTCAAGACCTCTCGACTGTCCTTGCTCTCGAGACGAGCCCGGGTGATACGATCGACGTAGAAATCGTCCGAGACGGGCGCCGCCAAACCGTCCAACTCACGCTCGGCTCCCGGCCCGACCCGTAAGGGTTTATTCGAGTCGCTCGGCTGCGTTTCGTTCGATCAATGGTTCCGCATTCGCCGCGGGCAACGTCACGACATCGTCGGCAGACAAGTCATAGGACCGTTCGTCAACCCCGAATATCTCGCCGACGTCCTCGGTGATGCGAACGGTCGCTCTGTCGAGGTCGCTCTGTGATGCGTCCGCCGAATCCGTTTCTGCGTCGTCCGTCTCTTCCGTGGCTGTCGGCTGCTCGTCAGGAGGCTCCGAATTGGTCTCTGGATCCTGGTCCGGTTCACCAGGCGTTGGGCTGGCGTCGGCTTCGGCTGCGTGGGAATCGGGAGATTGGTCCCCGTCCCCATCGACCATTTCGAGCACGCGTTCCCGGTTTGTCTCGATCTCATCGAGAATCGATTCGAAGAGGTCCGTTTCTTCGGCAGTCATCCCCGACGTTTCGGGGGCACTCTGCCCGGCCGCTGCGAACGTCGCAGCCTTGACGAGCTTGCCGACACGGCGGTCATAGATAGCCTCGAGCGTATGCTCTGCCGTTTCGATGTCGTTACTCAAGCGTCTGACCGTCGGGTCCGAAAATGGATCGTCCACCCCTGCTGCGCGCCGATCCCGCTCGGCTCGTAGATCTGCGATCAGTTCCGATGCCTCCACATAGAACGACTCACGGAGTTCTTGGAGCGTATCGCTCTGGCGCTCGCGATCTCGGACGGACTGTAGTTGTTCGAGGTCCATCATTCCGGCCCCTTCTCGGCGCGCCCTCGGCACATGAGGAACACACCGAGTGATTCCGGAACGGTGGTCTCGCCCGGGTCGAGTGTAAACCTATCGCCCTCGAGTTCCACCTCACCGCCGTCGGTTACCTCCACGACGATATCGTGGCTCCGAAACGTCTCGGGGACCGCGTCGACCAGCGGATCGAAGGACGACAACTCCTCGCGATCGAGTCGGCGGACAGCCAAGCCGCTTCCCCCGTGGAGACTCCCCGGCAGTCTAATGAGGCGGTTCGTGTCAGTTGTCACCGGTTCGTCGATTGGCGCTCCGTCTTCATCGACAACCTCGGGGATGAATGCTCGCGCGACCTGGACAAATGCCGGATGAACGTCGATATTGCCCTCACGGATCGCCTCGGTATTGTTCCGTGCGGCAGCCAAGGCAGCTCGGGCTTTCGACTCCCCGATGCCCTCGATGTCTGTGAGTTGGTCGATGGCAGTTTCGTCATCCATCGAACAGAGTGCCTCGACTCTATCCACGAGATAGCGATGGGCTCTACGACTCCACCCGCCGGCCGTAGACAGCGTGCGTTTTGGCGCCGGGCTGGTTCGGCCAGCGGTCCCCCCAACGACCTCTTCGGTGACTAACGACTCGAAGTCTACCCCATTGCCACGGACGTAATCGACAATCTCTCGCCTGGCCTCACGCTCCAGGGAGTGGACTTCCGGGTCTCGAACGTGCACGTGGTATCCTCGTCCCCCCGAAAAGACGACAGTAAGATCCTCGAAGCCGAAGTCATCCTCGAGGAAGGCTAGAAGTCGATACAGGGCATCTTTGCAGGTGGCAAGCATCTCTGCGTAGCTATCCGACGCGGGGTCGACGCTCGGGAGATGATCCGCATCCAAATCGAAGATGAGATCAGAGGAGCGCCATCCTTTCGCATCCATCGTGCTGGCACCAGGTTGGTCGTATCGACCCGCAGAGAAGTAGACGTGACGCGGTCGCTCGCGCTGCAGAAAGTCGCCAAGATCTCCCAGATCCAGCAGCGAACGGTGGCGGACCATCGTCTCGCCAGGGCCCTCCGTCCACGGAATGTACGCCCACTCCCGCTGATTGGCATCCGGCGGGGGGCTCGGGGAGGTTCGGCGGTAGTGATCGCCAAACCGCCCGCGGAGGTACGCCCGGGTCTGGGCTTTCATCGAAGTAAAATTGGCCCGACCCACCCAAAGGCGTTGCGCACGACGTGATCACCGACGGAGAAGCGTAGCAAGCCGATCCCGTATTGAGGAATTAGCACCCAGTTTCAGATAATAGGCATCACCGCCATCCTCGTAATAGCCATCGATGCGTCGGCGGATTTCGAATCCAAGATGCTGATAGAATTCCAACGCTTCATCGTTCGTCGCTCGAGCATGGCAGGTAACAGACCCGTAGTCATCGGCAACGTTGGCCACGAGGCGCTCGCCAAACCCCTCACTTCGGTATTCCGGTGCAACAGCAAGAAAGAGAACGTATCCATCCCGTCTGACGGCAGCGAAGCCAACCAGTTCCGCGCCTGCACTGCGATCCAGGAAGGAGTAGACTGTCGACCGTTCGTATGCACTAGTGAAGAAATTTCGGCGTTGGCGGAGTACGCCCTCTCGCCGCCGGATGCGCTCTTTGAGTTCCCACGCATCCTCAACGCCGCTGTCGTCGCCTGGGTCAACGACGCGGCGTTGGATGTTGATGCTCACCAGTCTCACGTTCGGGCCTGGGCGGCATAATTCCACCGCACTATCCGGCCACAATTCTTAGGCCCACCCGTGTGTACCCCAGGATATGAACTCGGTCCCCGACGAGGTCGAGGGCCAGGGACGCTCGCTTTTGCTCCACCTTCGACAGTCGTTTCTCCGAGGCACGGCGATCACACTCCCAATCCTCCTGACGGTTCTCGTGTTCTTGTTCGTCGTCAACTTTTTCGGCAATCTGCTCGACCCCGCGGTCCTGGTGCTACACAGGGGCCTCGGGTTCGGTGAGCAACTTCCTGATCTTGCCGCCGAATTCGTCGCGCTCGTGATCATCTTGGTGGTGTCACTCCTGGTCGGCGTCATTGCCGAGAGTGATATCGGGAAGGGCGGCTTGGAGGCCAGATTCGAGGCGGCGATGGCAAGCATCCCTGGGTTCGGCTCCATTTACAATAGTATCAACGAATTAAGCGAACTGTTGATCGAACGGGAGACCGATAGTTTCCGTGAAGTCAAACTCGTCGAGTATCCGACGCGGGGGTCATATACGATCGGGTTCCTGACGGCAGCTTCACCAGAAGTCGTTCGGACCGCAACCGGCCACGAGGACATGGTTACGCTCTTCATGCCACTGGCTCCGAATCCGTTCATGGGCGGATTTGTAATCCACGTCTCGAGGGATCGTGTCCACGACGTGGATATGACCGTTGACGAGGGGGTGCAGGCAGTTGTATCCAGCGGCGTTGCGGTCAACGAGCGAGAGGTGGTTGGTCGTGACGACGATGGTGATCGCCACGCAACGGACGATGCCCCGATGGAATGACCTTCACACTCCGTGAGCATACCGCTGATGTTGCCGTCGAGGCGTCCGGTTCCACCGTGGGAGAGGTTTTTGCACACGTCGCAGACGGCATGGCCGCAGCCATGTGCGACAGCGTACCACCGAATCGCGGGCGGCGACTGGAACTCTCCGTTACCGCCGAAGGGGGAGAGGCGCTTCTATTCGACTATCTCGATCAGTTGATTTACGAACGGGATGTCCGAGAAGTGTTGCCCGTCGAGAATCAGGCCCAGGTCGCCCCAGGTGAAAAGCAGTGGACGCTCAAGGGCTCGTATCGCGGCGTCCCGCTGTCCGCGATCAGTGCGCGGGATCTCAAAGCTGTGACATACTCGGACATGGAACTGGAAGAAACCGACCAAGGGTGGCGGGCCTACGTGGTGTTCGATGTGTGAGCGTTCTCGATGCAGACACAACCAGTCGAAACCTAGAGAGGTCGGAGACGAAAGCGTAAACCAGGGGGGTGCCAAACCAACTCGATATGTCGACCGCCACCGATCCCGGGGTCGGGGAACTCGTCCGGATCGACCTCCGGCGAATGCACGAGACCTGGATGGAGGTCGTTTATCCCCGACAACGGGATGCTGCAGACACCGTGCTCGGCAAGTGGGAGCCCGAGCCAGGATTACAATCCGTCCTGTATCAGGCCTGGTCGTATCTGGGGATTCCCGTGGTGGGCTTCGTCTATCCCCTCGTCCTTCTGGGATATTTTGTCAGATTTCAGACTAGACGCCTCAACAACACGGCCATTCGTCTCGGAGCCATCGGTGTACTCGCCCTATTCGTCCTCCTCTGGGGCTCCCTCTCGCTGCTGGCCAGCTTTCAGTTTGACATGGCACCCAATGGTGCAACCGC
>CAZKGF010000196.1:0-4494 GCA_964552115.1 uncultured Halobacteriales archaeon | reverse complement strand
GCCGCCGTCGGCGATACGTTTACACCGATGCTGATTCGAGGCGGTGGAGCCATCGTCAATATCCTGCTGAATGTTGTATTCATCCTCGGACTCGGACTCGGTGCCGCCGGGGCTGCGCTGGGGACTGGTCTCTCGACGATTCTGATCACAATCGCCTTCGCTTGGGGCTTCTTTGGTAACTCCTACCCGATCGGCAATACGCCCCCCGTTCAGTTTCGGATACAGGCACCCCACTGGAACACGACGCTCGGTCGGCAACTGCTCGTGGTCTCCTCGCCGCTGATCCTGCGGAAACTTGCGACGTCACTAGTGGTGTTCCCGTTACTCGCAATCGCCACCGTTTTCGGAACGGTCGTCGTCGCAGCCCTCGAGGTCAGTCGACAGGTTCGCGGGCTGATGAACAGCCTGAACTGGGGCTTTTCGATCGCATCAAGCACGCTTGTCGGTCAGCATCTCGGCCAGGGAGATGAGACCGAAGCCGAGGAGTACGGCAGGGACATCATCCGTGTTGCAGTGCTGTCGTATCTTCTACTCGCGGCCGCAGTCATCGTCTTTGTGGAACCGATTGCAGAGCTGTTTATCTCCGAACCGGAGTCGCTGAATCTCGCGATCGTATTCGTCGCGATCGGCGCGATAAGTGCGATCGGACTTGGCATCGACGGGGCGGCCCATGGCGTACTCAGAGCTGGTGGCGACACGCGGTGGCCGTTTTATGGACGGCTGCTCGGATTCTACGTCTTCGCCGTCCCCGTCGCGTATCTGGGAATCGTGACGCCGCTCGGGATCGCTGGACTCTATTTCGCTCTTCTTCTGGAAACGTTCGTGCCGGCTGCGGTCAACGTCTATCGATTCCGATCGAATAAGTGGAAGTCCGTGAGTCGAACATATCGTCCCAGGGCAACCGATTGATCGTTACCCGTCGTTGGTTTTGCCCACATGAACGGGATGTATCCTCGCCCCGTACATTTCCTTTCGATATCAAACGCAGTTGTCGTGGTCTGGTAGTGTTCAGATACGCAGAATCCATGCGAAGGCGAATGATCGAAGCCAGTCGTCGGCAGTTTCTGGTTCGGCGTTGCAGCTGGCTGCGTCGACGTCTCACTGCTCGTGGGCGGTGAGGGGACTGATTGGTGCGCCGTCGTCCCAGCTCCAGTCGAGTTGAGGGTGCCAATGATCACGAGGATCACCACCCCGGTGATGATGGGCCGTCATGTCTGGATGCGCATGGGTGAGTGGCGTCGTTGGGGATCGTTGCGACCACCACCCTCGTGGCGGCCGCCGGCTACCCAGGTCGTTCCGCTCGTGTGTTTGCCCCCATCCGCTCAGAAGAATAGGATCAGATTGACACACGACCCGATACTGGTCCCGGTGAGCCCGATCGGCATCTGGATAAGGAACACAAGCAGCGGTGCCGTGACGGCTGTGTACCCTGCTCGATTCCGCCAGTCCAGGTAGAACCGGGCCTGTTCGGCGTCACGAGTGACGCTGGCGGTAGCGTGCATGAACACGGCAAATACGGCGCAGACGATCATGGCGAGCGACACCACCAACGGCACGACGCCGTTGATGAATTCGGCAATTGGGGTTCCGCCGAGAGTGTTGCCGACTTCGATCTGAACGGCGGCAGGGTAGACCAACAGCGTCAGCGAGACCCACTCGCGAGGACCGCTCCCAGGGCGCTCCGGCACGAGCCAGTGGTTCGAACCCGTTGCAGGACATTTTGCAGTTGGTTCGCTATCGGTACTATATAGTACTGAATTAATGAATCATGCGTGTTATACTCACCCATGCTTACGGTGTCAGGGGGGATGAACACCGATGTTTGAGTGAATCGTTTGATCAGGAATTTTTATACAACAGTCAAGGGAATTCGTTCAGACATTTGTCTGGAGAATCACCTGTTCAGTACATATATGAATGTACTACTGAGGGTTCGATCAGTTAGGAGAATTTCACTAATCGTGCTGCATTCATGGCACATGTTCAGCGATGACTAAGTCCTAAACTGGGGGAAGGCCACGGACCTCGCTAGTCGGGGTCCATAAAATCCGACAATGTGGTCTTCTGCGACGCGTGTAGATTCTCGATGATATCCAGCTTCGCCCCCCGTAATGCCTTCTCGAAATCCTCCCGCATCTCGTACCTCGTAATCTTCTTTTCCACCTGCTCTTTCAATTTCTTCGTATCACGCGTGATCTGTGAATTTACCCGGTACCCATCCTCCAGAACGTCACCCACATCATCCTCCAACACGATCACGTTGCATGCTCGTCCGTACTTAATGAACGTCGAGTATAACCGCTCCTTCTCGTCCTGCGTGTAGTTCGTCAACTGGATTTCCTGCTCTGCAAACAACCGGTTCCAGTCCTCGTAGGTAAACGTCTCGTAGCCCTTGTTGTGATGCCGCTTCATCAACACGACCGACATTTCCTTCAGCTTCAGGTAATTCGAAGACGACCACGTAAAATCCAGGTAGTCATGCTTTCGCACCCGCCCGACTAACTCCTCGAAAATGTACTCCTCTAGCTCATCATCAACGTGGCCATTGAACGGCGCGGTATCTGATTTCTTCACCGGGAAGAAGACGATGCTGCATGAGACTCCGAAATCCCCGAGGTCCCACACACAGAAACTGACGTCCTTGCGCTCCGCAGACCCCTCCAGACGGTCCTTGGGCGTATGTTGTGATGCCAGTACGTAGTCCACGTCGGTGATATCGGCACCCATCGCGTTGGCCAGATACGCCTCCGGGTCGAGATCCTCGTCACCACCAGTTTCAACAAACTCGCGGCGGTCTTTGAACTTGCCCACGGACTCGTCGGTGCCCTGTGCTAAAGTTCGCTCATATTCCACCAGTACCGCGATCCCCTTCTTCCGGGAACCGATCAGGATGTCGAAGTTCTTTTTGTTCTTCCCGATAAACGGTTCCGTCCGGATGTAAGTGTAGTCCGTGCTTTCACGGCCCTTGAATCCGGATACGATCACGTCGAAGTTACTGAGTTCTTCCTCGTCCTGCCGGATCTGGGTGCGAACTGTCTCTAGTTGGTTCTCGAAGATCTCCTGTTCGAGTTCCTCCTCACGGCCCTCAACGCGGCGGTGATAGGTTTCCTGCTTAACATTTGTCAGGGTTTCGACTTTCGTCTCGATCCGGTCCTGCGTCATATCTCGGCCGTAACAATCTCAGTGTCTGGATCGATTTTCTCAACGAGGAAACGGTAGAAACGCACGAGAGAGTCGAAGCCTGAATCATACCGTGGCAACAACATCATATCCTCGCCGTCGGTTGAGACCGAGATGATACCGTCGTTGCGTTCATCTGCGATCCTTCCGTTGAACAAGAGGCTCCCCTCAGCGGCTTGTGCGGAGTACGGATAGAAATCTTCCTCTTGCATCTCCGATGTAAACTCCTCGCGGTCCTCATAATCCAGTGGGTCGGTAATGCTAATCTCGATAGAGTGTTCCTCGATGTGTTCGAAGCCGTTGTCCGTGGCGACGCTGAGATCTGCAGCCTTCATCAATTCATTCAACGGATGTACTTTCTCGAGGGCAGGCTCGACGATATCTTCATAGAGAAATTCGGTAGAGCCGTTCTCGAGAACGAATTCGCCGTCATTGCTAAACCGGAAGGTACCTCGGGTGGCAAGTTTGAAGCGAAGGCGGGTTGCAGTGACGCCGTATTTAACAGTCCATTCTTCGAGCATATGTTCGGCGTCTTTGCTGTCGTGACTGCCGGAGCGTTGGAAGCCTGGCCGGATTTGGGCTTCGTAGCGTTGGTCGCGGCCAAACGTGTCGTATTCGAATCCGGTGAGTTCGAGACCAGTGATGTCGAGGATATCTTCACGGAGGTCGCCCATTTCGTCAGGTGGAAGCCAGAGGGTGTACAGGTCCTCGGTGTTGGCTACCATCCGGTCGAGGGTTTCGTTGAGGTCTTCGCTGGAGTTGAGGGTGAAGATGATGGGTGCACCGGTGGCTGGGTGTTGGTAGAGATAGAGGTAGACGTGGTTGGTTTGATTGCGCTTGGTATGGGTGTTGTAAAGCTGGTAGAACTCTCCCTGTTCGGTAACCTCAAACCTGCCACGCGCGATGTCAACGAGTCGTTTCCAAGAGAGATCTGAGACGAGACAGACGACGCGGAAGTTGGTACGGTTGTCAGTTTGGAGAGCGCTACGGGCGTCGTCAAGTAGTTCGACTCGGCTGGTTGCGGAAAGTTCGTTGGGAGGTGCCATGGGATCCTTGGAAGTGACGGCGTGGTTGAGTGGGTTGTCTCGGTGTTCGTTTGGAAGGTACAAGGATCCCCGGGTTATATGTTTACCCTTCATTAGATGAATGACGTCAGGTTCGTCGACTTGTGGCTGGTTGATCCCAATCGTCCCTCGTCGCGAGCGGTGTGGACGGTCCAGCCACGACGTCGCAGTCCGTCGGCGACCGGAATCCAGATGCTCTCGTCACAGTACAGCGGCCTCATGCCTCGGCGGCGCTGGCGGACCTGAACTC
>CAZKGF010000195.1:0-4517 GCA_964552115.1 uncultured Halobacteriales archaeon | reverse complement strand
CTGACACCCGTTTTCGGCGTATTCGGCGACTTTCTGCCGGCACTGCTCGGGCGAGCCACTGGCAGTCAGTTTGTGGACGACCTCGTCGGGAATCAAATGCATTCCTTCCTGAATGTCTGCCTTGTCAGCCGGCCACCCACCGATCGCGTCGCCAACCTCGTCGATGAGATCCTGGCTAACGCCGCTGGCCTTCATGATGTGGGGCTGCTGGCCGAGATACTGGGTGATCAACTCTCGGGCGTTATCGAGGGCTTGCTCGGTGTCGTGGTCCATCGAGCAGACGATCAGTTGGGGACGGTCGATATCAGCCAGTGTGCGCCCGCCCCGTTCGGCGCCTGTTTCGAGGGCGTCGAGGGCTTGCTGGTTGTACTCGGGGCTGACGAGGTAATTGAGGAGTGCACCGTCGGCGAAGTGGCCGGTGAGTTCCAGCATCTTGAACCCGGTCGCACCCACGTAGACAGGGACGGTCCGGGGGCCGGAATCACCGTGAACGACGTCGAGTTCCACGTCGCGCATCTGGACGAACTCGCCGTCGTACGTGACGTTTTCCATGTCCAGGAGGTCCTGTGTCACCTCGACACACTCGCGCATTGCACGGAGCGCACCGCTGCGATCGATCCCGACCTTTTCGGCGAGAGGATCCCACCAGGCGCCGACTCCACAGAGAATTCGGTTGGGCCCGGCGAGTTCTTCGAGCGTGCTCATCGTCTGGGCGATCAGGGCGGTATTGCGCGTCCAGTTGTTGATCACTCCTGTCCCGAGTTTGATATCCTCGGTTACGGCGGCGTAGGCACCCAACGGCGTGACGGCGTCTCTCGCCAGTCTGGATTCGGCCTGCCAGACCTCGTCGAAGCCCTGTTCTTCTGCGTACTGGACGAGGTCCATGTTCTCCCGGATCGAGTGTTTGTCCTGGAGATACATTCCGACCCGGTCACCTCGGTCGCTGACCCGATTGCTGGCACTCATGAAACCAGTTTCAGGGTTGGGCGAAGGGTGGTAAATAAGTGTGGGAGCCGACGGAGTACGGACCGACTCAGGCGGGATCTGACCCCTCAGGTTTCGCTGATCGGCGGCGCTTCCCGGAGATCGTCGACGACCCGCGAGAGGATCGAATAGAACGCGGGGATGTCAGAGGTCGCGACGATTTTCGCCTCGAGCGTCGCCGGCGCGACGTCGGTCTGGATCGTGTGTGTCAGTACGATGTGTTCGAAAATCGGTGGGAGCCCCCCGGCCCGGACGACGTGGATCCCGTAGTAGGGATGGGAAAGAAGATCGCCGACCTCGGACCACTCGTAGCCGTCGAATTCGCCGACGTGACTGATCTCGTGGATCAAAGCCCCGGCGATGACGACGTCACGGTCCAAATCGAGGTCGGGTCTGCGCTCGAGGAGGACGTCGGCGATTGCGGTCGCGACGGCGGTCACGTCTCGCACGTGTTCGACCAGCGTTTCGTCTTCGAGCCCCAGTTCGGCTTGATAGGCGCCATACCAGGGATAGGACTCGAGGTCGGGAGCACCATTTTCCTCGAGTGCGACAACCCAGGAATTCACGACCCCTTCTCGCAGGTCGTCGTCCTCGATGTCATCGAGTTCGGGAAACACTCCTTCGACGTCGTCGTGTAGCGTCATGGATGTGTCACTCCAACGGAGTTGCCCAAAAGTGTTCCCCAGCCCGAGCGGTCCAATGTACCTTGCCGGAAGGTTTATCCGCCGGCTACCGGACTTCAAACTATCCCGCGCACCACGCGCGTGAGCAGGGAGTCTCTCCAATGACAGGGAACCTTCGCGGTAAGGACATGATCACGACTCAGGAGTGGAGCAAATCCGAACTGACCACCGTACTCGACGTTGCAGACCGCCTCAAGGCCGAGTTCGCCGCCGAGCGGTGGGATCACTTCTCGTCGCTCCCCGGTCGTTAACATTTCCAACAGTTTTACAATACCTCGACCAGAACGCGCAGTTCCTTCGAGGCCGGCATCAACCAACTCGGTGGGTACGCCCACATCATGACGCCCGATCAACTCCAACTCGAACACGGCGAATCCGCCGAGGAGACCGCACGCGTCCTCTCCCGGTACGGCCATGCCCTGGCCGTCCGGATTCTTGGCGCAGCCGTCGACTTCGAATATCCTCGGGGCACGGAGATTCTCCGGGACTACCAGGCCGGTTCTGAAATGCCGGTCTACAACATGCAGTGTGACACGTATCATCCCTGCCAGACCTTGGCCGACCTCCAGACTGTCCGGGAGGAACAGGGGAGTATCGAAGACACAAATTTCGTCATCTCGTACGCGTACGCACCGGAGGTCCGTCGGCCCGTCAGCGTGCCCCATTCGTCTATTCTGGGCTTTACGAAGATGCGGGCGAACGTAACCCTCGCCCACCCGGAGGACATCGAACTCGACCCAGACATCGTCGACCAGGCCCAGCAAAATGCCGATGAAGCCAATACGGACTTCACGATCGAACACGACATGGAGCGTGCCTTCGAGGACGCGGATGTCGTCTATCCCAAACACTGGGTCTCCTACCGTGTCGGCGAGCGCGGGACGGAGGCCGAGAAAGAGATCCACGATCAACACCAGGACTGGATCTGCGATCAGTCGATGTTGGAAAACGCCCGGCCAACGGCGCGGTACATGCACTGCCTGCCTGCCAAGCGTGGGTTCGAGGCAACCGACGAAGTGATGGACGGCCCCCAGTCCGTCATTTACGACCAAGCCGAGAATCGGATGCACGCACAAAAGGCGCTCATGCTGTTGACGATGGGTGGGCGCGGCTGGTAACACGATGTCCGAGGACGAATCGCGAGACTACCGAGCAATCGGCGGCCCGCCCTCCTTCGATCTCGATGTGGAAGCCCCCGAATTCTGGGGGACACCCCGGGAGAAGCCGCTGTGTATGATCGCGCTGGGGGGCAACGCTGTCAACCCACCCGATTCCGGCGGCACCTTCGAAGAGCAGATGGCCGCTGTCAAGCGGACGGCCGATCAGATCGTTTCGGTGATGAAAGCCGGATACAAGGTGGTGTTGACTCACGGCAACGGTCCCCAGGTCGGGTCGCTTCTCCTCCAACAGGAGCAAGCCGACCCACCGGGACAACCCCTGGAGGTCTGTGGCGCGATGACTCAGGGACAGATCGGTTACATGCTCTCCCAGCAAATGTACGGCGCCCTCGAGCGGGAGTGGAAACACGTCCCGGTCGCCTGTTTGATCACCCAGGCCATCATCGATCCCGACGATCCGGCCTTCGAGAATCCGACCAAGCCCATCGGGCCATTTGTCGATGCCGACCGGGCAGCCGAAATGCGTGACGCCGGCATGGCCGTGACCCAAGTCCGGGAGACGGGTGACAGGGACTACCGCCGGGTCGTCCCCTCACCCGAGCCACAGGGAATCGTCGAGGAAGTCCCCGTCAAGCGGCTCATCGATCAGCGCGACCTGGTGATCTGTGGTGGCGGGGGTGGCGTCCCAGTCTCGCGCAAACGTGGCGACATCCAGGGGTATGACGCGGTCGTGGACAAGGACCACTTGACGGAAGTGGTGGGTCACATCCTGGATGCCAACTACATGGTGTTGTTGACCGACGTGGATGGCGTCTACGTAGACTACGGTACGCCCGACGAGCGCAGATTGGACGAAGTCAGCGCGGACGAACTCCGGGCCTACCAGGCAGCTGGACAGTTTCCGGCAGGGAGCATGGGGCCGAAAGTGGAAGCTGCCTGTCGGTTTGTCGAAGGGGAGTCACGTCGCGAGCGCCGGGCCGTCATCACGTCGCTGGACAAGGCAGTCTCGGGACTGGAAGAGGGAGACGGAACGACGGTCAGCGAACCCGGCGAGTGACGACTACAGTTCGAGGCCGAGGCCGCCATATACCGAACACGCCCGAACCACGTTGTTCACGTCGACCTGCTCGTCGGCCGCGTGGGCGTATTCTTCCCACGAGGGGCCGAATCCGATCGTCGGAATCTCGGCAACACCCATCGTGTAGTTTCCACTGGTCGAAAACGTCCATTTCGTAATCTCCACGTCCGTGTCTAGGACCTGATCTGCCACGCGGTAGGTGTCCTGGACCAGTTCGTGGTCTTCCGGCAAGAGCCAGGTCGGGTAGTACTTGCGTGACTCCATCTGGTAGCCCGTCCAAGTCGGGCGATCGAAGGTCAACGTTTCCACGTTCGCATCGACGTCGTCGCCGTATTCGTCGACGGCAGCCTGGATGGCGTCCGCGAGTTCAGCGTGGGCAGTGTCTTCGTCTTCGCCGATGGTCAGGCGTCGATCGACGTAGATGGTCGCACCCGCAGGGACGGCGTTGTTCGAGGGGGTTTCCACCTCGAGGTTGGTCGCCGCGATGGTGCCCTCGCCGAGAAAGTCGTGGTCGGCCGTTTCGTCGTTGAGCGTTTCGATCCGATCGAGGATGGCCGAGGCGTGATAGAGTGGGTTGATTCCCCGCTCGGGCGCGCTGGCGTGACACGACGCGCCTTCGAGTTCGATCTTGAGTTCACACCGCCCACGGTGACC
>CAZKGF010000194.1:3288-4526 GCA_964552115.1 uncultured Halobacteriales archaeon | reverse complement strand
GGGACTCCTGGTCGGCATTTCTGCCGGAGCCGCAGTTACGGCGGCAGCGCGCGTGTCACGCCAGCGCGAGGACGATCCGCTGATCGTCGTCGTGCTTCCGGACACGGGAGAACGGTACCTCTCGACCGATCTATACGCGTAAATTGGGATACGTGTCTGTGTTTACTCCCAGTCACGATATCGAGAGACTGAGATTGGGATCCACGCCTTCAGATCGGCTGGACAATTCAAACACTGTTGAATGAGTGAAGGGAGGGACGGAAACCCCGGATATGGATACTTAGTCCATCTATCCGGGGAAGATTACAGGGAATCCTTGATTGGCCTGTCGCATGATCGCGGTCACCGTCGGTCGCCTTTGGTCGGCGGTGGACGAGTGCATCCGTACATTCTAGACAAGGGTCGCGGTCAGGTAATCTAGGTACATTCATTTGGGCCGACTCGGAAGGCTTGAACGCAAATGAGCGACGATTCTCGCGAAATCGAAACCGAGAGCATCCACGCGGGTCGCCAACCGGACCCGTCCACAAATTCACGAGCGCCGCCGATCCACCAAACGACCTCCTACGTGTTCGACGACGCCGAGCACGCTGCGTCTCTGTTTGCCCTCGAAGAGGCTGGTAATATTTATTCCCGGCTCATGAACCCGACGAATGGCCGATTGGAGGAGGCCATGGCCACAATCGAGGGTGGCGTCGCCGGGCTTGCGACCGCAAGTGGGATGGCCGCACTCGATCTTGCGACGTTCGTCCTGGCCGAGGCGGGAGACAACATCGTCTCCGCATCATCCCTCTATGGTGGGACCTATACCTACCTGACTCACACCGTTCCGCGGCGGGGCATCGAAACTCGGTTCGTTGAGACGCTGGCCCCGGAAGAGTACGACGAGGCAATCGACGAGGACACTGCCTACGTGTTACTCGAAACGATCGGTAATCCTGCCCTGGATACCCCCGATATCGAACGGATCGCCGACATCGCCCACGACCATTCAGTCCCCCTCATGGTCGATAACACGTTCGCGACGCCCGCGTTGTGTAATCCAATCGAGTACGGTGCGGACATCGTTTGGCACTCGACGACCAAGTGGATCCACGGGGCCGGCTCGACCATCGGTGGCGTCTTGGTCGATGCCGGAACCTTCCCGTGGGAGGAG
Organism: uncultured Halobacteriales archaeon; assembly: GCA_964552115.1. Classification (GTDB taxonomy): domain Archaea; phylum Halobacteriota; class Halobacteria; order Halobacteriales; family Haloarculaceae; genus CAZKGF01. The sequence continues at coordinate 3,370 of CAZKGF010000194.1, read as the reverse complement.
GGTGATTATTCGGAAATTACGGAGGACAATCCCGCGTATCACGGCCTCAACTTCCGGGAGGCCTTCGGGGATGCAGCGTTCG
>CAZKGF010000194.1:0-3278 GCA_964552115.1 uncultured Halobacteriales archaeon | reverse complement strand
TAACCCTCCAGAAACTCGAAACACTCCCACTGCGCATGGAGCGCCACGCAGAGAACGCGATGACGGTCGCCCGCCACCTCGAATCCCACGACAAGGTCGCCTGGGTGACTTATCCAGGCCTGCCCTCACACGAGACACACGACACTGCAACCGAGTATCTCGACGGTGGGTATGGGGGCATGATCACATTCGGCCTCGAAGCCGGCTACGAGGCTGGCCGCCAATTTACTGAGGAGACAGAACTGGCAAGCCTGCTCGCCAACGTTGGCGACGCAAAGACACTCGTTATCCACCCAGCAAGTACGACTCACCAGCAACTCACAGAGGAAGAACAGTTGGCGAGTGGGACGACCCCAGACCTGATCCGGTTGTCTATCGGCCTCGAAGCGGTTTCGGACATCATTGCGGATATCGATCAGGCGATCGAGAGTGCGACCGAGGCCTGAGGGCCTGGGACAGTCGGTCTCCGACGGCACACAGTGGTTCCCGACCAGATCGTGCCAACCGGGTGTTTCTCCCTGCCGAGAGTGTCGACGGTCTCGATGTCCGTTGTGACGGATCGACGGGGTCTGGGAGGGAATCGAAACGAATTGGCGTACCCAAGAGGTGTACCGACTCGAGATTCTCCCGTTCAGCGAGCGTCGCCCGCTGTACGTGAATCATTCCCCCAGTCAGAATTCTTCTGTGCCCGGTGCGACCAGGGCCGGGGGATCGCCGGCTTCGACGCGTATCGACACCCCGAACTCGTTCACGAGATCGACAGCTGTCCTAACGTGGTCGGTTACGGCCGGGAGAGCGACTTGGCCACCGGCGAGTGCCACGGGCACGACGAGTTGGTCGGCAAGGTGACGGTCGATCTGCGCGGCTGACCTCAGGAGTGAATTGGTGTCGTCGACGGCCTCCTGGGCGACCGTTTCAGCCGCCTTTCCTTGCTCGCCGAGGGCGGTGACACCGGCGCGAGCATCCGGGGTCTCCAGTTCGATGACGACGACGGAACCCGGAGAATCAGACGGCGCATACATCACACTGTGTTCACAGACGTCGATACGGTTGCGCTCGAGGGAATCGACGGCCGTCGTTGCTTGGCGCTCGGCTACCTCTTGGTCGGCTAGAGACTGGCCCGCCAGAGAATATACTCGGGCCGTAGGCGGGCTGGTCCGAGACGGGAGGTCGAACCTATCGAGTGTTGATGGTCCGATCCTGAGTCGTGCCCGCCCTCCGCCGGCCGGGTAGAATCCTGGCCGTCGACGATCGACGGCAGCGATGAGACCGTGGTCGCCCAAGAGTGGGAGTTTCACTCTCGACTGATACGTCAGTGGCGGTGCCCAGGCGACATCGGTCCCGCCGTGGGCCGTTATCGTAAGAGGACTGTCAAGTTCGAGTCCCACCGGCAGAGCCGCGTCGAACAAGAGCGGGATCGAACCGGCAGTTCCAATATCGACGACGTAGTTGCCGGCGTGAACCGCTTGGGGGTGAAATTCAAACGCCTCGCTCCCGACCGCAGCCCCCTCGACCTCGGCCGCACAAACTGATTTGAATATCTCGAGACAGGCGAGATGTTGCGGTCGGAGCCCCGGTGACGACCGAGCACCGCGAACCCGTTCCATTCGGATTGGCTCGTTCGAGAGTGCTGCCATACCCAGTGCGGTCCGGACGAGTTGGCCGCCACCTTCGGCGCCATCTAGTACGATCATGTTCCCGCTTTGGAAGACGTTAGCACCATTGTGAGTCGGCGGACCTGCCGCCCCCGGTGTTCGGATATTGTGCCATCGACCGATTCGAAACTCACGGCGCGATCACGAGTTTGCCCACAGTCTCTCGGTTTTGCATGGCCGCGAACGCATCGGCCGTTTCGGCGAGTGAAAACGTGGCTTCAATTTCTGGATCGAGCGTCCCAGATCCGACGAGATCGACCAACCGAACGAGATCTGTCTGTGTCCCCATCGTGCTCCCGATGACCCGTTTGTGGCTCAAAAATAGATCCGGGATATCGATCTGGGACTCTCGACCGGCGGTGCGCCCGCAGATGACCATTCGGCCACCACGGCGCATGACGTCCAGTCCAGCTTGGGTGTACTCCCCGCCGAGATGGTTGATGACGGCGTCTGGGCTCCCGACCTTTGCGACCTGGTCGGCGAGGTCGTCAGGGTCAGAACCATGAATGGCGTGATCGAGGCCGAGCGTCCCCAATCGATCGAGTTTGGTCGGGGATGAAGATGTCCCAACGGTCGTGGCACCCAGTATCGAAGCGAGTTGGACGGTTGCGACACCGACGCCCCCGGTGGCGCCGGGAACGAACACGAGGTCACCCGGTTGTACGTCCGCCCGTCGGAGCATGTGATAGGCGGTGAGATATGCTGTCGGTAGCGCAGCGGCCGTGGAAAATTCGACTGCGGATGGGAGCGGGATTAGCCGATCAGCACCAACCACGGCCGCGTCTGCGAGTCCACCGTGATACAGAGAAAACTGTTCACAGAGGTTTTCGGGGCCTTCCCGACAGAACCGACAGCTTCCGCAGGTCTGATTGGGACACAGAACGACGCGTGTCCCCGGTTCGATGTCCTCCACATCACTTCCAACGGATTTGACCACACCTGCGACATCGAGACCGGTGACGAAGGGCAAATCATCTCCCGCTACCATCGCAGAATCGCCCTCTAGAATCCAGAGGTCGTGGCGATTGATCGAGCAAGCTCGCACGTCGATGACTGCCTCGGTTGGTCCAGGTTCGGGCTCTGGTTTGTCGAGAATATCGATGCCCTCTGGTCCAACCAAGTCCGTGAATGCGGCGACTCGCATGGAGCGGGATTCGTCCCTTGCCCAATTAACACATGTGGTGATGGCGCGTGGCAGGACCCCAGTTAGCGAAACCTCCAAAAGTTTCTCCAGGCCTGCGTCCCTTGGGTTAGATAATGTTAGGGAAGCAGGCACTACTTCCGATAGCAACTGCGATAGTGCTGGTAGTGCTGGCCGGGTGCGTTGGATTTGGGGCCCCAGCCACCCAGGTCGACAGTCCAGACCAGACGCAGGTTGAAGACGGAACGCCGCCCACCGGTGGGACAACTGTCCCAGCGTCCCAGCTGCGGTCCCTCGAATCGTTATACGATCGGACGATCGACTCGGTCGTCGAACTGACCGTGCGGACTTCCCAGGGGCGGTCACAAGGGTCGGGATTCGTTTACAGTGAGTCCGGGCACATCGTCACGAACCAACATGTTGTCGGACAGGCCGATACTGTCCAAGTCCGGTTTCGCTCAGGACGGTGGAAAACTGCGAAC
>CAZKGF010000193.1:0-4601 GCA_964552115.1 uncultured Halobacteriales archaeon | reverse complement strand
CGCGACGACGCCGGTCTCGCCATACTGCGTGGCCAACAGTCCGAAACAGACCAGCGCAATGGTGGCTGCAAAATAGGCCGTCCATCGGCCTAGAAATCGATAGATGAGGGGTGCCAATACCGCACCGAAAAACGGCAACGCGAGCACGCCCAACAGTGCCGCAAGCGACGGAGTCACTACGAAACGGATCGGTCCACTGGCGACTTAATGGTTCTCACACGGATCAGAACGAAGGCGCCACCACAGCAATGGTGTTCGAATGCACCCACCATCGTGCGAGTCGAGAACGTGAACCTGTTCGTTGGGCGGTGAACTCCCGCGTGAAACTTGCCCGATCGACTGAATATCGGGCGATTGCCGACTGTTCGATCGGGGTCAGGCACCTTTTTGGTTCCGCTGCCAGTACCGCCGGCATGGACCGCCTCAAAGCGTCCCTTCTCGACGCACCAATCGTCGAGAAGGACGGGTATCACTATTTTGTCCACCCGATCAGCGACGGCGTACCGATGCTCCGCCCGGAACTCCTCCGGGAGATCGTCATCGGTATCATCCGGAAGGCGGACTTGCGAGAAGTCGACAAGATCGTGGCCCCCGAAGCCATGGGAATTCACATCTCCACGGGCGTGTCACTGATGACTGACATACCAATCGTCGTGGCCAGAAAACGGAGTTACGGGCTCGAAGGAGAGGTCTCGATATCGAAGGCAACCGGGTATTCCAAGAGCGACATGTACGTAAACGACGTGGCAGCCGGGGATCGGGTGCTCATTCTCGATGACGTCCTCTCGACAGGCGGGACGCTCGACGCCGTTACCGGTGCCCTGGCCGAGATCGGTGCCGACATCGTCGACATCGTCTGCGTCATCAAGAAAGTCGGTGGCGGGAACGCCCTCGCCGACACCGAATACCACCCGAAGACGCTCATCAATGTCGACGTCGTCGACGGTGAAGTGGTCATTGTCGACGAGCACGGCGATGGGTGAGGAGCCGGGCGACGCAGGTCGCTCGATTCGAGTTAGTCAGCTTTGAGGAACATCGACATCACGCCGGTGGAAGGAGCCCCAAGATAGCGGGAGGTAGATTTGAACTACCGGTCTGCGGGTTATGAGCCCGCCGGAATCTCCTGGCTATCCCATCCCGCTACGTTGAGGTTGCTACGGTCGCTGTTTAAGGGTTGTGTTTCCCCCGCTGTCGGGGAGATTTTCACGGCTCGATTCGGTGGACACGCCAGGTGAACAGACTCTCGAAGACGTAGTTTACGAGCATGCCGATTGCGATCCCCGCTCCTTTGGCGACGATCAACCACAGATCGATTCCCCAAGACATCAAAACCACGTCGACGCCACGAAACACGGCCACGAAAATAAGAAACTGCGTCACGCTGCCGGCTGCTCGAACGCCGTGTGACCTGACAAGCCGGCCTAGAAGCGACCGTCGACCCGGGGCGCCTTCGTCTGCGAAGGTCCAGTGCTCGTTGATCGCGAACATCACCAGGATCGCCGTCTCGATTCCAATGATAGTGGCCACTTCGGGTAAGACTCCCAACGCCTCCGTCAGGACGACCAATACAGTCGTGTCCACCACCGCGCCTGTCGCTCCCACGGAGACGAATTTCCCGAATCGAACCGACGACGACAACGATTCGAGCCTACCGGGAGCGTCGCCTGTCCCGTCAGTCATTCCCGATCGACCAGTGCTGTCGGGTTCTCAGAGCCCACGTCCAAGGCGGTGTGCAAACGATCGTTGCGGAGGCGTTTGGCTCGATGACGGGCTGTCAACAGCGTCCAGCCCAGCGAGAGACTCGTGCTGACTGGCGAGACCGTCGATCCCGGCTGGTCGTGCCATTCGATGGGGACCTCGGAGACACGCAGATCCAATGCACCCGCCATCGCGACGAGTTCGATATCCCAGGCGAAGCCCGGTTCGTAGAGGTGTTCGCGGACGGCGGTCCACCCGTCCGCGGTGATCGCTTTTGCACCACATTGGTAGTCGTACAGCGGGACGGAGAGCAACCGCCGGGCGAGCCAGGCAAAGGCATCGCCCATATATCGACGGGCCAAGGTCTGATGAGTGGAGACTGAGGCGTCTGGATGGCGACGGGAGCCGACGGCGAGATCGGCCTCCTCATTCACGACCGGGTCGATCACGCGAGCCAGCGATGCCGGCGGCGTCGCACCGTCGGCGTCGGCAAACACACGCACATTCGTCTCCAGGGATTCGAAACCGCTCGTAATGGCTGCGCCCTTGCCCCGCCGGTATGGGACTGTGTGGACTGTCGCCGGAAGACGATCGAGTGCCCGCTTGGTGGTCGCATCCGGATCGTCGACTTCGACGCGGACGGTCGCGGGTTCGATCACGTCGTGGAGGGCACCCACGTACTCGGCCAGTCGATCGACGTCCGGCCGGAACGCGGGGATCACCACCCCCACGGTGGCTGTCATTGCCAGAACTCACCCAGGGGGCGAGTAAAAATGAATCGGCTCCGTCTTGGCTCCCGGGTCCACAGTAACGGTGGGGATGGGATTTGAACCCATGAGTCCTTGCGGACACCTGCTCTCAAGGCAGGCGCGTTGGGCCGCTCTGCCACCCCACCGCAGGCGTTGCTCGGTGGGGCCGGCCCTAAGGGTTGTCGGACCGGGTTATCGCCAGTGTTCCATCGTCGTCCGTGACACCGAGGTCGAGTTCCTCGACGATCGCCGCGAATCCCGGGGGGATTTTCCTCCCCGCCCGCCGTCGTGCACGCATCTGGACCAGCGCAGGACCGAGCTGTTCGGCTGTCTGGACGACAGGGAGTGTCCGGAGAAAGTCGACGTCCAACTCAGCCGCGAGACCACGCTCGGTCAACGTCTCCAGGGCAGGCGGGTCGTACGCGCCGTCGAAATCGATGGGCTCGGTGAACCCAGCTAAATAGACGCCACCGGCGGGATCGGGTCCCAGGACCAGTTCCGTCGAACGAAGTTTCATGCCCGCGGCCCCGAGCTCTTCCCGCGAGATAAACGCGGCACCGGGCGTCAGAACTACCACCGAGTCACGATCTTCGGTCTCGAGGAGATACGTGACGGTGTTGCCGACACGACCAGCCCAGGTGTCTCCGACCTGGACTTCGTACCGAACCGAGTCCGGTGATTCAAGCAGGTCGTCGAGCGACTCCTGTATCGACTCGGCTGGGTCGTCGACATCCTCGTACCGATCGCTCGGTCCGTGGTTCACGAGGAGATCTGCTCCCGTCGACTGAACGGTTCGACAGACGTCGGCGAGCGCGGCCCGGTAGAGCCGAGCGGCCGCATCCGCTCCCCCGACAGTCTCACGAAGATTCGAAAAGGCGATCCCGGGAACGGGCGGGTCCGCCATGACCGCAACGATTGTCATGGCGACGGATCGGCCACGGACGGCCTTGGCACTTGTTATCCCCGGGACGGCCTACTGGATTCAGTCCTCCGTCGGCTCGGCGTGCGTGTCGGCGTCGTCGGGGTCGGAGACCGGGCTCGATGGGTGATATTCAGTGTCGTACTCCCCAGGCTGGTCGTCGAGGCGATCCGGATTGAGCCGTCCACCCAGAAGCATGAAATCGATCGCCGTCAGGTAACAGAGAGCCTCGATCACTGGCACACCTCGTGGCGGGAGTACCGGATCGTGGCGGCCGACCACCTGGATGGCTTTCTCTTCGCCCGTCTCCCAGTCTACTGTCGTTTGTTCTGTGGGAATCGAGGTCGGTGCGTGCAGCGTCACCTCGCCGTAGACCGGCTGGCCGGTGGTGATTCCCCCTTGTACGCCGCCGTGGTCGTTACCCACAGGGACGGGATCCCCATCGGCGAAGGTCCAGTCCTCGTTGCGCTCGGTTCCCCGGAATTCGCGGGCGGATCGGCCCATCCCGAACTCGAATGCGGTACTCGCCGGGACCGCCAGCATCGCCCGGCCCAGCCGGGACACGAACGCTTCGAATCGGGGGGCACCGAGACCACGGGGCAACCCACGGATCTCGAAATAAATCGATCCACCGATCGAATCACCCTCCGTCTGATACTGGTCGATGGCTTCACGCATCCGTTCTGCCGTCTCGGGATGGGCACACCGGACCTCGTTGTCCTCGGTGTGCTCGACCATCTCCTCGAACGTGACAGTCGGCGCTTCGATGTCGCCGATCTGGTTCACGTGTGCCTTGATGCGCACGTCGAATTCGCTCTGCTCCAAGACCTGTTTGGCGAGTGCGCCTGCGGCCACCCAATTGACCGTTTCCCGGGCCGACGAGCGCCCGCCTCCACCCCAGTTTCTCGTGCCGAACTTCGCCGAATAGGTGAAGTCACCGTGACTCGGTCGTGGAGCCGTCACGAACGGTTCGTACTTTCCCGACCGTGCATCCTTGTTCTGGATGACCATCCCGATCGGCGTGCCCGTCGTGTAACCGTCTTGTACGCCGGATTTGATCGAGACGCGATCGGGTTCGCCCCGGCTGGTCGTGATCATCGATTGGCCGGGTTTGCGTCGGTCCAGCTCGGCCTGGATGTCGGATTCGGACAACTCAACCCCGGCAGGACAGCCGGAAACTGTACAGCCCATGGCCTCGCCGTGAGATTCGCCGAACGTCGTGACCTGGAACAGCC
>CAZKGF010000192.1:0-4620 GCA_964552115.1 uncultured Halobacteriales archaeon | reverse complement strand
TGCGACGTCTTACTCCTTCCTGGTGGTGAGTCAACCACGATTTCCCGGCTCCTCGAACGAGAGGGTATCGACTCAGAAATTCAAAGGCACGTCGAGGCTGGCAAGCCTGTGCTCGCGACATGTGCGGGGTTGATCGTCGCCAGTGCGAATCCAGGCGACGACCGCGTCGAATCGCTCGGGCTATTGGACGTCACAGTACGCCGAAACGCCTTCGGCCGACAGGCAGACAGTTTCGAAGCACCGATCGAAATCGCGGGGTTAGATTCGCCGTTTCACGCGATTTTCATCCGCGCGCCGGTAATCGAGGCCGTGGAACCGTCCGTCGAGGTCTTGGCCAGGTGGGATGGCCGACCGGTTGCCGTCCGTCAGGGACCGGTGCTGGGGACGGCATTTCATCCGGAACTGACTGGCGACTCTCGGTTACACGATCTGGCCTTTTTCGAACGGCACGCCGTGCAATAAGCTGGGAGCGATGGAGCCTTGTAGCCGGCAGGAGACGCGGTGTACATGACAGAGTCCGACGACATCCTCGACGAACTCTTTGCGCTCATTGAGGAACGCAAGTCGACCCTTCCGCCGGACTCCTACACGGCCTCGTTGTTCACCCACGAGAAGGGCGAGAACGCCGTCCTCGAGAAACTGGGCGAGGAGACAACAGAACTGGTGCTGGCTGCCAAAGACGACGATCAGGAAGCAGTGGCCCACGAGAGTGCCGACATCGTCTATCACCTTCTCGTCTTGCTATCGATGAACGACATGGACCTCTCAGACCTCCGAGCAGAATTGGCCGAACGGCGGTGACGACGGGAACGAACGACCTTTTCTGCGCTGGTACCGTATCACGTTCAAATGGCCCACCCGTTCGAGGACTTACCGAGCCCGCCACGCGCGGAGGAGGTAATCGACCAGGCCTTCTCCAGAGCGACTCGAGCGGGACGTGCGAAATCCGGTGTCGAAGCCCAACGATCGATGTTACAGACAGCAGCCAACGTCTGTTCTGATAACCTCGAGAACGTCGTGCGACAGTGGCCTGATCTCGACGCGATCGATCCGTTCTATCGCGAACTGGCCGACGCCGTGGCAGCCGACGCAACCGACGAGGGGGTCGACGCCCTCCGTCAACACCTCAACGAGGTAGGCTGGGCCGGCCGGAAAGCCGGTGAGATCCGCCGGGAGTACGAAGGGCGTCTCGCCGGTGATGCGACGGCCGCACGCAAACTCCGCAAACAGGCCTTCGCTCGCCTCGCCGATGTCGTCGAAGAAGTCGAGGGAGACTTACGGGCACTGTCCGAGGCACGTCTGGCCCTCCAGTCCTTGCCCGAGATCGATCCTACTGCGCCAACCATCGTCGTCGCCGGGTATCCAAACGTCGGGAAGACAACCTTCGTCAACCATCTAACCAATGCAAACACCGAAACTGCCTCGTACCCATTTACGACCACTCAAATCCAGGTTGGCCACCTCGAACGCGATCGCATTCGCTATCAGCTTGTTGATACCCCAGGCCTCCTCGACCGGCCGGCCGACGAACGCAACGAAATCGAATCCCAAGCGGTCAGCGCGCTCACCCACGTCGCCGACGCAGTGCTCGTGATCGTCGACGCCAGCGAATCTTGTGGCTACCCGATTGGCGACCAGCTCCACCTCCGTGACGCGATCCAGGACCGCTTTGACGTCCCCGTACTCACCGTCTGCAACAAGGCAGACCTATCACGGGCAGTTGACGCCGACCACTACATGAGCCTCACAGACGGGGATAACGTCGACACCGTCCTCGGTGCGGCGATCGCCGCGATCGAATATCAGCCGGAATTGCCGTACGAAACCTAGGGGCGACGGCGACAGGACGTCACGTATCCCCCGATAGACGCCGGGCAACTGGACAGGCTTACGGCGGGTCGGCCAGTACAACTGAATATGTTCGGGACGCGACCTGACCGGGCCAGCGAAGTCGTTCTTCTCGGGCGGTCTAACGTCGGCAAGTCGACGCTGATGCGCGAACTCACCGGGCACGACATCCCGACAGGTCGCCGACCAGGTGTAACCCAGGAGCCGAACCATTTCGACTGGGCTGCAGAAGACTTCGTCTTGACGGATCTCCCTGGCTTCGGGTTCATGAGCGGTGTTCCCGAAGAGCGGCGCGAACAGATCAAAACAGACGTCGTGCGGTATCTCGAAGCCTACCGCGAAGCAATACTCGTTGGCATTCTCGTCCTCGACGGGAAAGCTGCGGTCGACATCATCGACCGCCACTCCGGGCCAGACGAGGTCGCACACGTCGTCGAATTGTACGGGCTCTGCCAAGAGTTAGAGATACCGACTGTGGTCGCCGTCAACAAAATGGACAAGGTCGATAACCGGGATGCGCGGCTGGATGCGATCGCAGATCGCCTCGGGCTACACCCGCCTTGGCAACAGTGGCAGGACGTCATCGCACCAATTAGCGCAAAACGCGGGGCCATCTCCCCGCTCACCGAGGCCGTCCGAAGTCACCTCAGGGCCGCCGGCCGGGATGACCTCCTCCAGTTCTTTTAATACTCGCCAGCTGTCTCGAGCGTCGATTCAGCCGCCGTGACTCCAGCCTGAAGATCGACAGCTGCACCAGCCTCGCGCATCGCTTCCCCGATGGTCTCGACGCCCCGACGAATCTGGTCATCGGTTAGATTACCCATGTTCGAAACGCGGAAAATCTCGCCACCCAGGTGGGCCTGGCCACCCGATATCGACACGTTTCGGGCCGCCACAGCGTCGAAAAACGCATCCGGATCTGCTCGGACTTGGTCAGGGAGTGAGATCGCCGTGATCGTGTTCGATCGGGTCGTCGGCGCGACGGCGTCGGGGAATCGCTCGAGCCCCATAGCATCAAACGCTTCGCCGAAGGCTGCGTTTTGGCGACGATGCCGGCGAATCCGTGTTTGAAGCCCCTCGTCGTGGATCTGTTCGACTGCGGTCGCAAGTGCGCGGAACAACGGAACGGCACTCGTGAATGGCGTCTGGTTGTCTGCGGCCTTCCTGTTGTGCCAGTCCAAGTCCTGGTAAAACGGGGCTCGATCGCCATCGACAGCCTCGGTCGCTCGTTCGGTGACATACAGTGCACTGACCCCGGGCGGTGCTGCAAGAGCCTTCTGGGCGTCCGTAATCGCAATATCGACGCCCCAGTCGTCGATGCAAAACTCGTCGCCACCGATCGACGTCACGCCATCGACTACGAACAATGCGTCGTGAGCAGTGGCGATCTCGCCGACCGCCGCAACCGGATTGAGTAATCCTGTCGACGTCTCGTTGTGGACCATCGTCACGACGCGGGTGTCGTCGGAAATCGCGGCTTCGACTGTCTCGAGATCGAGGGACTCGCCCCACGGTGCCTCCACGCGCGTGCAGTCGGCATGACGATCGGCGATCCTGGCGAACCTCCGGCCGAACTTTCCGTTGACGAGGGAAACTACCTCGTCCCGGGACTCGACCAGGTTGGCAACGGCCGCCTCCATTCCCATCGTCGCAGTCCCGTTCAGAATCAGCGTCGTACCTCCGGATGCTGTGTGGTGTCCATCGAGCGACGACCGTTCGAAAATCTCGGCGAGGCCATCCTGTGCCCGTTCGTACGTTGACTCGAACTCGGCAGACCGGTGGGATACCATCGGTGCGTCCATGGCCGTTCGGACGCGATCCGTCAACGGAACCGGGCCCGGATTTAGGAGGAGGAAGTCCTCGCTCATACGCCGGATTGGCCATCGACTATAAATATATCCGCCGATCGGCCGACCCCAGCGACCGGCGTGCGTGGGCTTTTACCGACGGCCGATCGATGCTCTGCCGATGGCAGTCGCGGACGCCCCCGCAGACAATCCCTACGTGGAGTCACCGGACACCGAGTTCGAGCCGATCGAAACGCTCGACGAGGAGACCGCTCGCGAGCAGGCAGCGGCACTAAGAGAGGCGCTTCGGTATCACGACTACCGGTACTACGTCGAAGCTGACCCGATCATCGCCGACAGAACGTACGACACCCTCTTCGAGCGACTACAAACCCTCGAAGCCGGCTTCGATCTGGACCGGTCAGACAGTCCCACGACGAGAGTCGGTGGCGAGCCCGTCGACGAACTCGAAACGGTGGACCACGTCGCGGCTATGCTGTCGATCGACGGGGCGGATACGCCGAGCGAAGTACAGGCTTTCGACGAACGCGTCCGCCAGGAACTCGCCGACGGGTCCGAGATCGAATACTTCTGTGAGCCAAAGTTCGACGGGCTTTCAATCGAGGTCGTCTACGAAGACGGGCGGTTCGTCCGGGCAGCAACGCGTGGCGACGGTGAGCGGGGTGACGACGTCACGGCCCAAGTCAGGACGATCCCCCATGTGCCCCAGCGCCTCAGAGGCGATTACCCCGACCGGCTGGCCGTTCGGGGTGAAGTGTACATGCCTCGGCTAGCCTTTCAATCGTACAACCGGGATCGTGTCGAGGCGGGCAAGGATCCATTCGCCAAACCACGGAATGCGGCTGCTGGGACGATTAGACAACTCGATCCGTCGGTGGTGGCCGATCGGCCCCTGGCGGCCGTCTTCTTCGCCGTGTTGGATAGCTCACAGTCGTTTCTGACTCAGCAGGAGGTCCATCGAACG
>CAZKGF010000191.1:948-4626 GCA_964552115.1 uncultured Halobacteriales archaeon | reverse complement strand
CAGCGCGGGCATTGCGGGCGGTCAGGGCCTTCGGATCGACAAACGCAATCGAGCCGACTTCGTCATCCGAGGCGGATGTCGTTGAGGGACTCGCGGCGAGTCCTGGACGCTTCGAGGGCCGAGCCCGCTTGATCTCCGGTCCGGAGGACTTCTCGGAGATACAGGACGGAGAGATTCTCGTCGCCGAGATGACTACCCCCGCCTTCAACGTCGTCCTCCCCATGCTTGGCGCGGTCGTCACTGACAAGGGTGGGATGCTATCGCATCCGGCCATCGTGGCCCGGGAGTTCGACATTCCGGGCGTGGTCGGCTGTGAGAACGCCACGGACCGAATCCAGACCGGTGAACAAATCGTCGTAGATGGGAACGATGGGACCGTCCGATTTGTCCACGATCGAGATTAACGAAATTTCGACAATTCAGTTCTCTAGCGCGGTTAACTCCGTTGCTGTACGCGAAACGAGCGCGTTGAATCCCGCATGTCGATCGTATCAGAAGCTGAGGAACGACCTATCGCGGCACTCAGAGCATGAGTGCAGCACAGGAAATCGTACGTTTCGATAGTTAGACTGCGCGTGCCTCGACGACGCCCATCGGAACTTCGGCGTCACGGTGGGTCGTATCAAGCTCAAAATCAGCCGATTCGAACAGTTCGGCGTACTCAGCCTCGGTTCGCTCCCGACCGCCCGTGGCCACCATCATGTGGAGGTCGTACAGCTTCGAGAGGTGTGGCTCGTCGGGTTCGGGGACGACGAACTCGCAATTGAACAGCCGTGCACCGGTCGGAGCAGCATCCCGGATCGTGGCTAGGATTTCCACGCATTCGTCGTCGGGCCAGTCGTGGAGGATGTGTTTCATGAGGTACGCGTCCGCGGTCGGGACCTCCTCGAAGAAGTCCCCGGCCACGAACTCCACCCGCTCGGTGAGTCCCAGACGCTCGTGCCAATGGGGCTCGTCGGCTTCGACGACTTCCGGCAGTTCGAGGACTATCCCATCGATTTCAGGAACGTTCTCTACCAGTGTGCATATCAGGTGGCCCTGCCCACCGCCGACGTCACAGACACGGTTGAACGCCCCGAAGTCAAAGCCATCGAGTAGCTCGGCCACCATACCCGATTCCATCTGCGAGAGGCTCGACATCGCCGTGTTGAACGTCTCGGAATAGTCGGGATCGACCTCCCGGTGTTCGAGGAATCCGTGCCCGAACTCCCGCTCGAACCCGTTCGGCGATCCCTGACGAACGATGGCCCCGAGATGTTTCCAGATGGCGTAGTGGGTCGGTCCTTCTTCGAGCAGGGTGATGCCTCGTAGACTCTCTGGGTGGTCTCGCTGGAGCAGTTCGCCGGCATCGGTTAAGGCGAACCGTCGATCGGGCGCCTCCGTCAGCAGGCCCACGGAACTCAACGCCCTGAGCAACCGATAGCCGTTCTCCTCGTCGAGGTCCAACTGGTCGGCGATCTCGACGGCGTGTTTCGGCCGTTGCTCGACCGCCTCGAACACGCCCAGTTCGACGCCGGTGTAGACGGTCTGGCTCCGCCACCGGCCGAAGATCAATTCCATCACCTGGTCACTGGGATCAGTCATGGCTTCCGTGCCTCCGGAATGGGCTGGCAGCCGTCAGAAAATAAGTGTAATCTGTAGAACAATTCAGTTGGACTGCTAACTGTAGGTTTCTACAGCCACCGACCGGCGTTCAGCCGGTGCCAGACGAATCAATGGCATTCAGGTCTTCGTCTACCGTGATTGAGACCACATCACCATCGAGCGAATAGGTGAGCCGGGCCACAGGCGGATCGACCGAGACGACTTCCACCTTCTTCGCCTCCGTCATGGCCATCCACTGGTTCCTCGTGGGTCGGACCGGGTTGAACCCTTGGTCGGTCACGAAGTCGAGTGCAACCGGGTGGCCGTGGAGGGCGGTCGGCAGAAGGCCTTCGCCAGCGTAGGGGCAGTTCGGACACGTCACCTCGAAAGAGACTGGGTCGCGCCAGTCACAGACCTCACACATACCATCGCCCGAGTCGTGATCATCACAGATTTCGAGATGTCTGTCGACTCTGGCCGCACAACGCGGACATATATCATTGGACATGGACAATCGCTCCAGGAAGGACCACGACACTGCCGCCTGGAGGACCTCCGTGGGGGTACGATTCTCAAGGGCAGCCGGGGGCAACGGCGCTACACCAAGGTATCCCTCCTCAAGAACGTCCTCATGCACGGGAGCCTCCTCCCCCTCGCCGCCGTAGAGGCCAGGACACTCCGAGCAGGACGTCGCCATCATTCCCTGTTGGTAGCTCATCACGATTGGGGCACCACACAGCGAACACGGCCAGTCGGTCTGGATAGGCTCGATGACTGGCGTCTCCGTCACCGCCCCCGAGACGACCGCTTCGATGACCCGTTCGCCCGCCCGGCGGAGCCGATAGCCCTCGTCGGTCTCTTCGACGAAATGGCCAACCAGCTTATCGAGGTGATAGGTGAAATTCCCGCTGTCCTTCGACGAGACGCGTTCATAGACCGCCGAGAACGACAGCGGCCCGTCGGCGTCGGCGAGCGTCCTGAGGATCTCCATTCGGGTCCCGTCACTGAGTGCGGCGAACGCCTCGTCGGGCGACAGGGTGGAATCATCGGAGCCGACGTCGGCTGACATGCCAACCACATCGTGAATCTTGAATGTAAATCCCATCCCCCATCCGCTGTTTGGTACAAGACTCTCGCGTTAAGTCCAGCATGAGTGTTGTATCAGAATTGATGTGGAAATTAACTGATGTACTCAGAGCATGAGTCGCTCATTGAGATGATAGCCAGTAATCCAGCGGTCAGTGGATTCTTTACTGGTATCTGAGACGAAGTCGGCGGTACATACAAAGCATGAGTGAATCGGTTAACTTTAGGAAGTAATGGGAGGTTCCCGGTAGTTTCATCTTTAATCAGTTAGAAAATGTGGTGAGACCGAGCATCCTCAATGACCTCGGAACCAGACACTATCCGGGTTCTCCACGTCGATGATGAACACGATTTTGCCGAGATGACTGCAGATTTCTTGGCGCGTCAAGATGATCGAATTGAGGTCGAAACTGCTACTAGCGTAGTTGAAGGACTGAACCAGCTATCCGACGAAAACTTCGATTGCATCGTGAGCGATTACGATATGGCAGAACGAAATGGCATCGAGTTCCTCGAAACCGTCCGCGAGGACTACCCGGATTTTCCGTTCATCCTCTTCACCGGCAAAGGCTCCGAGGAAATCGCCAGTGAGGCCATCTCTGCCGGCGTCACTGATTACCTACAGAAGGAAGGCGGTACCGGTCAGTACTCCGTATTAGCGAACCGGGTCATCAACGCTGTCAGCAGGCGGCGCACCGAACGAGATCTACGAGCCAGCGAACAACGCTACCGACAGCTCCTGGAAGCCGCCCCCGTCCCGATTTTGCTCTACTCCGAGGATCTTGAAGTCATCCATGCGAACCAGGCAGCGGTCGAATTCCTGAACGCCCACGACCGAGAGCAGCTCATTGGGAAACACGCGACGGAGTTCGCCCATCCCGACAACGAAGATCATGTCCAATCCCGCCTCGAACGAATCGCATCAAATTGGGAGCCGATTCCAGCGGCCGAAGCGAAAATCATCGCCATAGACGGAAGTGAAAAATTCGCGGTCGCCTCTTCTATACC
>CAZKGF010000191.1:0-938 GCA_964552115.1 uncultured Halobacteriales archaeon | reverse complement strand
AGATCGGTCTCCGGGTGGTCGACCGAGTTCTGATTCGCAAAGTGCGCAGCGAGATGGAAGACGTAATCCAAGTCTCGCTTGAACACTCGCCTCAGTCGCTCCTCGTCAAGGACGCTCCCGTGCACGAAGGTGAGCCGGTCGTACAGACTGTGGCCTACGATATTACGCAACAGAAGGAGCAGGCAGCCAACTACGAATCCATCTTTGAGAACACCCCTGAAGGGATCGTACTCCACGATGCTGCGGACGGGTCGTTCGTCGATATGAACACCAGATATGTCGAATTGTATGGCTACGAATCGAAAGCGGAATTTTTGGAGGCGGGTTTCGAGGCCATTCACCCTGATAACCCACGGTATACGCTGGAACGAGGGGCGGAAGAGGTGCAGAAGGCCATCACCGAAGGGTCGCACACGTTCGAGTGGCTCGCCGTTCGGAAGGATGGCAGCCAGTTCTGGGCCGAAGTACACCTCACGCCGGTCGAACTCCATGGCGAACAGCGAATCCTCGCCGCCGTGCGAGACATCACTGAGCGAAAGGAGCGAGAGGACGAGCTCCGTGCATCGAGTCGACGACTTACTCTAGCGCTGGACGCCACCAAAACCGGCGTCTGGGAGTGGAATATGGAGACAGACGAGGTGAGTTGGAGCGAGTCAATGGAACACTTGCTCGGGATCGAACCGGGGTCGTTCGACGGGACCTACGAGGCCCATGAAGAATTCCTCTATCCCGACGACATCCTAACAGTGGAGCAAGCCGCCGAGGAGGCTATTCAGGGTGACGGATCCTTCGACGCTGAGTTTCGGATGGTTCGCGGAGACGGCGAGATCATCTGGGTTCGCGGCCGCGGGGAATGCTTCAGCGAGGGGGGCTTCGATCGAATGATTGGGACGTCGTCGGATATTACCAAGCGCAAGGAGCGGGAGCAGACTATCGGC
>CAZKGF010000190.1:2371-4632 GCA_964552115.1 uncultured Halobacteriales archaeon | reverse complement strand
TGTCGGTGACGGCCGAGGCTCGGACGCAGGGTCGAGCGACGGAGCTACGGTCCGAAGCGATGACGCTCCTCGAGGATGGCCAGGACGTCAGTGTGACTGACGAACTCGAGATCTCACCGATCTAACCCGAGTGCGCGTCGTGGTGCATCTCGTGGATCACGTCAAAGCCACCACGTTGGACCGTGTCCGATCAGCGCGAATCGTGGTCGAGTCCGTCGATCCACCGTAGACACGGTGTCCGCGACCGTCCTGTCGTGGACCGCCCGAACGACCGCAGGTGATAGACTGGGAACGCGCGTCAGGGAATGTGGTGATGATGTGGGTGAAATACTTGGGGAGTTTTCTCGGTCGGTCTCGTAGGGAGCCTATGGACTTCGATGTAGCGAGCGATGAATCAGTCAGTATGGCCGTCGTCAGGGCGGTCAGCACAGCCAGCCAGACGGATGCGTGTTCGTTGCCACCCATAGCAAACAGCCTCGACCCCGATGCACTCGATGCGCTGTTCGAGCCGACATCGGATGGGTCGGCGCGGTCCGGTGCTCGCATTTCGTTCGTGTACGGTGGATACGACGTCACCGTCGACAACGGCGAATACATCACGGTACGTCGAGACGACCCACCGTCCGGCGCAGACGCCGATACGGACTGTTCCGCAGGCGCGTGACCGACGGCCCTGCCGAGGGAGCGCCGTCCTCGATTCCATATCGGCGGCGACATGCCGCTGAATGACCGACCGATACGAAACGCCGTCGGATGGTCGCCGTTATCCTGGCAGTTGCTATAACGGACGAAACAAATTTGCCCTAACAGTTCCGCCGTTCGACCTAAGTAGCACCAGCCTTATCCTGAGTCAAGACGGCCGATCCGCGAGTTGGCCGTCCGTACCGTGTCAGACCGTTTACAGACGTCCGATCGGAGCCTCGAGACGCTCCTGGCGACGGATCCCAGGGTCACCGAGTCCTACGTTCGGAAGGTTGACGCCGACGGGACCCGGGTCGTCCTGGTTGGCGTCGTCCACGATCATCCTGCGAGCGTCTACAGGGCCGCAGCCATCGTCGAGGCCGTCGACCCCCAGACCGTCGCCGTAGAACTGCCGGGACTGCTCGTGCCGACGGTCCGATCGGCGGCAGCCACTGCCGGCGAAGACGACGTCGAGACGTCGCTCGGCGGTGAGATGACGGCGGCCATCGCTGCGAGCCGCGGTGCCGTAGCCGGCATCGACGTCCCCGGTCGCGGGACGCTACGTTCCGTGGTCGCGACACTGCAGGCCGAGGGCGTGGGACTACGGACCGCCGCGCGAACGCTCGGCGACATCGGACGGATCACGGTCCACGCAGTCGGTGGGCGAATCGCCGGGTTAGGGCTGCCGGGGACGCCGAGCGTGGACGGGATCGAAGACAGCCACGACTACGACGTATCGTCGGATGCATTACCGGCCGAACAGGCCGAGCACGAACGGACGCATCTCCGTCGGAGCACGACGCTCCTGCGGAGCTTCGAGCCGCCGCCTGCGACGGCGTTGCTCGACGAGATACGGGAACGCCAGATGGCACGACGTATCGCGACGGCCAGCACTGCTGGCCCGGTGGTCGCCGTCGTCGGCCACGGCCACCTCGAGGCCGTCGAAGGATTACTGGAAAACCGAGTGGACTGAGACCGGACTCCACTCGTGGGCAGCGGCCTCAGTTGTTCAGGTTGACAGCGTCGTCGTCGAAGCTTTCCACTTCCGAATGGGGGAGTTCGTACACTGCCTGGTCCTCCGATTTCCAGCCCAGTCGCTCCCGGATGCTGTCCGAGAGGCTCTGCTCCGGTTTCACCCGGGCCGTGTTGCCCTCGATCGTTTCGATGATGCCGACGTCGTCGCCGTCGGCTGTTCGGACCGTCATACCCTCGTCGCTTCGCCGGAAGTTGCGTACCATGATTGGTCACGGATGCCACCAGTCGGGCGCATCCACACCACCCTACAGCCAATTGAGATATTGTAATGAGATTGCTTCCGTCGGGACGGCCGAGATTACCGACGGCGACGCCAACTAACGGATTATCGTCCTGTTGGATCACGGATAATTACACTGAGCACGCTACGGAGACGATGCCTCGTGTCTCGTAGAATACCGGGGCGCGGCCTTGCGATAACGCCCCATCGACGAGGCGACCGAGCGGTGCCGAATCCTCGCCTCGGATGGACCGTATACCGCACCTTCCCGGCCCTAGGATGCGTTTACTTAGGTGTTTGCCCGGGTTACTACCGTGTATGGAGA